>CAYVBI010000070.1:0-9749 GCA_964448985.1 uncultured Dehalococcoidales bacterium | reverse complement strand
TAGGTGAGACCAAGGAAGTTCTCAAGGGGCTGAAAAAGATCGACGGCGTTAAATCTGTGGATGTGGTGATGGGCCCCTATGATATCATTGCTGTGGTGGAAGGAGACTCCCTGGAATCCATAGGCAAGCTTATCACCGGGCAGTTCCATAAGGTTGAAGGCCTTGAGCGCACGACTACGTGTCAGACGATACGTGTTGCATAATAACAACTGACACAGACAGCCCATTTCCGGTTTCGGGAAATTTCAACCATCTTGAAATAAAATTTAGATCATATTTGTTTCATGTACCCTTCAACGACGATGATCAATCCGTCACTTTCAGGCGGAGTGAAGTTTGGCGATTTGCTCAACGCAATGTAGTCAAATGTTTCACTTGTTCTGAACTTATGCCAGGGTAATACCTTGAAGGGAACACCGCGTTCCTTTTCTACTGCAGGTAAGTCTCGGATATAAGAGCTTTCACCTTTTCTCTTCTTGAACTGTATCAAACCGGCCCTTGCATCACCATCCCATTTGGGCAGATCTTTCAAGTGCTTGAGGAGAGGAATCCATACAAGAGAGCTTACCCATCCGTAGGCAATAGCAAAGGTTAAGTAGTTACCTGAATGAACGCGCTTTTTCTTGAGCGTAGCAAGCCCGCGTTCCGAGCCAACATGTAGAGACTCTGATGTGAGATACAGCTCGGACCCTACCCACAGGTCGGGGTGGGCATCTATATGTATGACTTCAAATGGTATTCTGAGCCTGCCAGATTCAATAAGTGTGCGCCAGAAGTCTAGCACTCCATCATGACTTTCTACCGTTCGCCCCTGTACCGGGGCATCCAGCGAAAGGCCGCATCTATCCTCAAGAAAGCGCCGTACATCAGAGACACTCCACGGCTTATACTCTGAACCTAGCCTACCGCTGTCACATTCACTACAGTAAGCATTTTCGTTCAGGAAGAAATCCAAATCCAAATCCAGGAAGCGCATAAATCTCGTCGTAAATAGTTACTCTCTCCTATCCTTACTATAGCGGCAGTAGTAATACTCGTCAATCAGTTTGAGGAAAGCTGTGATGTTCAGGCCGATAAAAGGGGTGAAAGTATACCGCTATCGTAATTAAAGTTCCTATTTGATACAATTTTAAGCGGAATATAAGGCACAGCTTATGACCGATATGAAAAAACACTTGAATATGTAAATATGTAAATAGGTGAATCTATGAAATATTTAAGGAGGATTTAAAGCATGGCAGAATCGGCTGAACAAGCTCTGGCTTTATTGAGGGATGGGAGTCATTTTCAATGGTATGTGATACCACTGTTAGTACTGGTTGTTTACGTCTATGCCAACGAGACCGAACGAAAAAACTGGAGCTTGCTACTGGCCGGGCTGGCTTTCTGGGGCATGGACTGGTTCATGGAGGTCTTGAACGGGCTGGTATTCCATTTTACCGGATATGCGCCGGTGTGGGGTACACCGGGCAACGGCAGTGCCTTCGTGATATTGATCGGCTTAAATATCGAGATCTGCTTCATGTTCTCGATACTCGGCATAACATTCTGGAAGTTCTTACCTCAGGATAAGTCTTTAAAAATCATCGGAATACCAAACAGGCTACTATTCGTGTTAATCGGTGCCGTCTTATGCGTCTTTGTGGAATGCCTGCTTAACTGGGTGGGCGCACTGACCTGGGAATACGCGTGGTGGAATCTGAGAGCGCCATGGTTGATTATCCTCGTAGCCTATGTACCTCTCTTTGCGATATCCTTGTGGGTCTATGATATGAAGACGATCAAGAACAAACTTATTACGATGGGCGTTATACTCGGCTTAGACCTTCTGCTCATTATAATTTTTATGGGTATTCTAAAGTGGATTTGAGTATGAAAACCAGGAGGTGGCGATATGGCAGTTGTAGCTTTTGTACCGGTCACGACCGCGGTAGGCAGGACGAAGGAAGTTTTCGACGGGCTGAAAAAGATTGAGGGCGTCAAATCTGTGGATGTTGTGATGGGCCCCTATGATATCATCGCTGTGGTGGAAGAAGATTCCATTGAGTCCATAGGCAAGCTTATCACCGGGCATTTCCATAAGGTCGAAGGCGTTGAGCGCACTACTACCTGTCAAGCAATCCGTGTTGCATAATAACAACCGTATTTATTCGTAAACCTTTTCCTCGGCTGCTTCCTCGCCAGCTAGACCAGAAATGATACTAACCATTGAGTCACAGGACCCGTCCGATGGTCGCTCCATCTCTGATGGCGAACATGATATTGCCCGGGGCTCTGGCATCGCCCAGCAGCCACACTTTTTTCGGTACGGCGGCGCTGATCTCCCGGTAAAGCCGGTTGTCTGAATTGTATCCGACGGCCAGGACGACGGTATCGGCTGCAATAGTTTCCTTTCCTTCCCTGGTAATGACATCCGCGCTGTTTTTGCCGATGGCAGCGACCTGCGTCCCGAGCATCACCCTGATCTTCTTATAGGCCAGCATATCCTCGAGCATCTTTTTATTGGCTATGAAGAGGGCCTCTTTACCGAGTGTCATCAGGCCGGGTAGAGCTTCAATAAGGGTGACCTGCTTGCCTTTTTCTTCCAGCCACAGGGCTACTTCGCAGCCGACCTGTCCGCCGCCGATTATTGTAACGCGCTGGCCTGGTTCCTTTTTCCCCAGCAGGAGGTCGGTAGCGGTGCACACATGCGGCAAATCAACGCCCGGTATTGGCGGGACCTTGGCAGTCGCTCCCGTGGCCACGACGATCTCATCCGCATCGAGTTTCGCAATCCGGTCAAGCGTCATTTCACTTCCGAGCTTCAGCTTCACGCCGGCGTCTTTCAGCTCTTTTTCGTACCATTTCACCAGCCTTCTGTCAGCATCCTTGAATTGCGGGACAGACCCCGCTACAACCACGCCGCCCGGGCTGTTGCTCTGATCATAGATGGTAACGTTATGCCCGCGTAGCGCAGCGATCCGGGCAGCTTCCATGCCCGCCACGCCTGCGCCGATTATGGCTATTTTCTTAGGGATCGCAACCTTTTGCAGCTCCGCATACTTTTCGTTGAATAGATCGGGATTGACCGCACATGTCATGGGCAGTCCCGCAAAGTCATGGCCTATGCAGCCATTGTTGCAGCTGATACAGGGGCGTATGGCTTCGTCCTTACCCATCCTGGCTTTGCCGGCCCAGTGGGCATCGGCCAGCAGCGCCCGTCCCAGAGCGATGGCATCGACCATTCCATTTTTGATGGCATCGTTGGCCATTTGAGGCCGGGTTATCTTGCCCGGGCAGATGACGGGTATCTTGAGCTGCGCCTTCACCTTGGCCACGTCTTCCAGCCACAGCCCGTCCTTCTGATACATGGGTGAATAAAGCCAGTACATCGAGTCGTAGGCGCCGCAGGCCATCAGGAGGGCGTCGAACCCTGCCTGCTCCAGCTTTTGAGCAATCGCAATGCTATCTTCTATATCGCGGCCGAATTCCTGGAATTTCTCGCCCGGGACCGCGCTCTGCTGTATGCCTTTCATATAGTGCTTGGCAGCCAGCCGGGCAGTCACGGGGAAATCAGCCCCGCATACAGCCTTGACGCCCTTCACGATATCGGTAAACAGCTTCGCTCTCCCCTCTACGGAGCCTCCATATTCGTCAGTGCGGCGGTTGAAAGCGGCTGTTCCAAACTGGTCACCCAGGTAGCCGCCGTAGATTCCGATGAAATCCACGCCGTCGCAGCCGGTCATCATGCAGTTGAGAGCAGCCATGACGGCGCTCTGGACGAGGCGTTCAATCTCTTCCTTTGTCAACGCCCGGCAGGTGGTGCCCGGATCCCACCAGTTGGGGTTTTCGGACGGGGAGATGGGGGTGCTGTTTATCAGAAAGGGCGGCATGAGCCTGCCATTGCCCACTGTCATCTGGATAAATATTTTGGTATTGTACAGATGCACCCGGTCCACTACCTTTTTCAGCTGGGCCATGAAAACTTCGGGTTGATCAAAGGGCGAGACAAAGATCGCGTTTGCTTTCTCTATGTTGGCATTAAGCGGGAAGGCGCCGGTATAAATCAGACCGGTTCCCCCTTTGGCGCGCTCCTCATAGTAATCGATGACCTCGTCGGTTATGTTGCCGTTGGCATCCAGCCATCCACCTACCATCATCGGGCTCATGACGATCCTGTTGATTAATTCTACTTTACCGATTTTGAAAGGTGTGAATAACTCGGGATACTTCAACATTTATTTCTCCTCCAGACTATTTGAAAAATCTTCGATGGCTGCGCCGGCACCGGGATATATTTAATCCACACAGCAACATCCACCAATACGCTGCAGCATGGTAACATGCAACATGGATTTTGTCAATATCGCTTATTTTCTTATGGATTAGTCTAACAATCTACTAATTTCATATTCTTTGTTATCCGGCGGCCTAATAAGACCACTTTGTATAAAGGCAATCAGCCATGTGACCTGCAGGCATTATGGTATCTGTCGTGAATCATAACCTGTTATCAGCTGCCTAAATTAGCTTCCTAAAATAACTTGCATAATAAGGAAGTTACTATTATTATTAGTGAGTGGCAAATATGGATATGCAAGGAGGTTGCGTATATGCGCGGAAAGGCAAAGAAGGCGACTTTTAGCTTGCATCCCGAGGTGCTTGCTGCCCTGGATGAGGCCATAGCTCTGGGAGCCGCTCCGAGCAAGAATGTCCTGGTGGAGCGGGCATTGGAAAAGGAACTCAAGGAGTTCCGAAGGCGGATGCGACAGGTTCAGTGGCAGGAAGGCGCCAGGGATTCCCTGTTGCTCAAGGATATATCGGAGATTGAAGCTACTTTTAAGTCTGCTGACGCCGAGACTGCCCGGAGGATAGGATAATGCCGGCTTTTCAATGGACAGTTTATGAGGCTAACCTTGACTCTGTGGCAGGAGCCGAACAGAAAGGAATACGACCGGTGCTTATAGTAAGCAACGAGGAGTTCAATCAGGCTATGCCCAATGTTACTGTCCTGCCCATGACATCAACTCAACGTCGATTATACCCATCTGAGATTCCTTTGCCGGAAGGAAAAGCGGGGCAGCCCCTGAAATCTATAGTAATGGCTCATCAGATAAGAACAATTTCAAAGCAGCGACTGGGAAAAGTGGTAGGCTATCTCGATGACATTCAAATCCGGCATGAAATACATGAGGCTATTAAAGAGCATCTGGATATGGAATAAACGGGACAGTTCCCGAGCACCCGCCCGCGCAAAAACAACCGATTCCAGCTATACAGCATCCAGGGACGTTTGTTCCATATGCACTTTTATAAAACTCATTTACGCTCAGCCTTATTAACTGAGGGCCTCCGCATCCGGATCTCGAAAAACGCGCGTACCGGCAGACCCGCCAGGCACAGCCATCCGAAGATATCGCCGATTCGGGAATACAGTGTGCCGTCTCCCCCCAGCGGCAGGTCCGCTATAAGGAACCTGCTCTCCCCTTCTTCAGTCGGAGGATCGGACTTCGCTATTACGACACCGGTTGGAGAAATCATAGCGGAACCGGCAATAAGCTCACCCTTGAGATAGCTGACCCCGTTCTCCACAGCGCGGAACTGGGCCGTCGGGATGCGGACGGCGGCGATGTCGTACCAGTTGCCGACCGAGGCAGCGATCAACTGCGCTCCCCCGGCGGCCAGCGTGCGGCTTATATCGTAGAAGGTGAAGTCGAAACAGATGATCATCGACATACGCGCGAAGGGCGTATTAAAGACCTCGAAGACGGGTTTCTGCTCAAAAAATTCGCCGGCAACGAGCACCGGGTTCTGCTTGTTGTAGATGCCCAGCAGCTGTCCGTCGGGCGACCACAGCCCGGCCATATTATGTTGCGTCTTATCGGGATCGGTCATATACCATGAGGCCTGTATATAGGCGCCGGTTTCCCTGGCCAGAGAGGGGACCCAATCCGGATTGGTCACACGGGGATCGAAGTCCATACCGAGCTCCGGCCACACCAGCAGCTTCGCCCCCTCCGCAGCGGCCCCACGCGACAGCCTCTCGTATACTTCCCTGGTTTCCGGCTTGAATGAGCCAACCCCGGCTGGCGAGAAACCTGTTCCGGCGCCGATCTGAATGGCCGCAACACGCGCAGTCGACCTAGGTAAAGATTGCGAATATGCAAACATCGAGACACTGGCTATAACCCATAGCAGTGTGATGCCCATCCCCCAGGCAAAGACCCGCCTGAATACGGCGGGCTGTATTCCTCCCGCACCCTCCGGGGCGCGTCCGGCATCCATGATTCGAAGTGCAGCCAGGCCGAGCGAGGCCCCGAATACCAGTATGACAAATTCGAAGGCAGGGCTTCCGAACAGGCTGACCGGCTGGTACAGGGCCGGTACGGGCGCCAGCAAATAATAGATTTGTCCCTCGGTGGCAGTTATAGGATTGGATGACATGAGGAAATCCCATCCGGTCCAGACTGCGGGCATCGTGAGCAGGAAAAAGCGATAGGACGTTCGCTCATTGAAAGTGCGGTCAAAGCTCCCCAGGAAAAATCCGAATAATCCCTGGAGCAATGCGATGGGAATGCAGAACCAGGGATACATCAACTGGCGGGTACCCTGGAAAGCCACCGCCAGCCAGTAGACAAACCACGTGATACCCATGGCAAGGCCCGACTGTTTGCTCGGCAGGAAGCGATACTGGGCGATTATCATGGGGACAACTGCAAACGGCGCCAGAAACCATAGCCCCCCGTATGATGGGAATGCCACAGTAAAAAGAACCCCCGACAGTACGCTCAGAAGGATGCCGCAAACAGTTTTAGACATGTTTTGCTCTGCACGTTATTTGCTCTTCACCCCCTGGTATTCTTGCGATGATCACATTTGCAGGTAGATTCGGCGACATTGTACTAAAAGCCGAAATAATACACAAAACAGGTACGCACAGGACCTCTTTGCTGCTTGAACTCCAATGATGGCGTCTACCCATTTCTACCTTCAGCGCATAGCGGAGAGGCTGCAGCCCATTTATTCGTAGACCTTTTCCCTCGGCCGCTTCCTCGCTGCTCAGGTGGATGTCCTCCTCGATATTGTAATGCTTCCCTTCTTTGCGGGCGCAATTGCCAACTATCGTGTACATTGAGAAAATCACACCGGGTTACTACAATATCATAACGTAGTAATAACTCCATGGGAGTATGAATTATGCTCAAGAATCTTACCAGACATGGCAATAGCCTGGCCCAGTTTTAGACAAGGGTGTGCTTGAGCTTCACCGAAGCTGCTCAATTAAGGAGGAACTTAGCATGGTATCAAGGAAGAAAAACAGTGATGAGCCGCGCTGCGGCCTCTGTGGCAAGAAAAGGAATCTTAAGAAGACGGAATGCTGCGGCAACTGGATTTGCGATGACGAGCATAAGTACGTCATGTTCTCATACGCCAGAAACAGCTGCTACCGAAACCACCGTCGATTCACCCTCTGTGGCTATCATTTCAACGAAGGACATGAGGGTAATTGGAAAACGTGCACGGAGTGCCGTGCCGCATTCGAGCCTGAGATGGTAGCGTGGTATGGAACCAATGAGTACAACTTCGAGAAAATGCCTGACCCGCCATCCTACCCGCCCACCAGGTGTTCCCGATGCGGGACGGTCATCAAGTTGGGAACCGACGCTTACACCAGATCGGCAGACGAGTACTGGTGCGAGAGATGCGCAGCTAAAGAAATGGAGAAACGCATGCATTAGATCGAACTTCAAATAACTCGCATGATAAGGAAGTTACTATTATGATAGGGAGTGGCAAATAACGATATACGAGGAGGTTGAGTACATGCGCGGAAAGGCAAAGAAGGCGACTTTCAGCCTGCATCCCGAGGTGCTTGCTGCTCTGGATGAAGCCATAGCTCATGGAGCCGCTCCGAGCAAGAATGTCCTGGTGGAGCGGGCGTTGGAAAAGGAACTCCGGGCGTTCCGAAGGCTGATGCGACAGGTTCAGTGGTAGGAGCCGAACAGCAAAGAATACGACCTGACCAAGCTATAGTTGTTATAGATGCCATTGATGCTGTACTGGATCCCACTATGCAGCATCGGAGATTGTTCCCCGCAGTACTGGATCGAGAAATGCCCTTACTTGATCATAGCCGGCAGCCATATTAACATCCATCCCAATTTCAGTTGCCGTTTTGTGATATGCGGTACGCCATAAAAGTGGTGGGGGAGGTAATGTATTGTGTAATACATGTGTTCCCCGAGCAACAAAGATGCCTTTCAATGCGTTGTGCAGTCGGCCGGCATTGAGAACAAAGAGTGATGCTACCATTACCAGGTCAATCAGGTCTTTGGTACGGCTACTCGCCATGCCGCCAACATATCTTCGAGTGTAGGCGTGAACCTTTTCAGCAACGTACTGTTCCAGGGACAATGTTGGTACCTCTACGGGGAGAATACCTGCAAAGCTTAATAAATCCGGCCCGCGTATAAACTCAGGCTCGTTAAGAATCGGGTCGCCAAAGCCCACATCAACTGTGACATCATCGAATCGACGGCCGGCAAGCTGCGCCGTCACGTGGTATCGAACGGTTGCGTTTTCCGTGTCCGGGTCTAGTTTTCCGGCTCGTTCGATAATAAACGTGAAGTAATCACCAAGGTCTACGGATTGCGCTGCAATAAAATCTGCTGTAGCGGCTTCCTCATTGTCATAACGGCAAATGTCCAAATCTTTGGTAGTACGGAATCGAGACCCTGCTCTGAAGTTAAGAGCTACAGCTCCCTTCAAAAACCACCCGCTGGGTGCGACGATAAGTAAACGGGACATCAAGCGGTCAAAGACTATCAGCTTTCTTAAACGGACAAGAGGAACACCTGTCTGGTTAGCGAGCGTTGCGAGCCGCTGCTCCAAGGATCTCCGGAATGCACTGGCAGTCGTGTATTTCACTGCTTCATCCTGTGGAGGGAATCCTTGATCAGTTTGGAGACTCGATGTCCTCTTTTATCTGCTTCTTCTTGAAGACTCTGTGGCGTTACCAGTCCACGGTCTATTGCCTGAATAATGGACATCTCAATTTGTTCAGGGGCCGTTCCAGCCACTGCCGCATCAAGGATACTTCGCTTAGCTGAGGTAATGATTATCCCATCACGAGTCACCATATCCTCTTTCCGCAGTGGCCTGGTGGTAGTATGGATCTTGACACCCGGGAGGGAGGGAAATTTCCGTCTGGATCGGGGCACAGTGAGGTGCACTACATCAGGGATAACGTTGCTGAGACCATGGATATCGAGAGCACTCTCATGTGACACCATCGAATTATCTTTTCCAACAGCCATCCAGGCAGCAAGTACATCTTCATGAGAAGATGATGGATATTCGCGAAAACGATAAAGGCCTCTGCGGACCCTTATGAACGTGCCACTTTTAAAATGATGAGATAGAAGTGCACGGCTATAGCCACACATGTTGGCTTGTTCTGCCGTGAAATAGCCACCCTGATCTGAGGCAATTTCGAAGAGCCGACTGCGGTCCGGGGCATGCTCTGTTTTCTGAGTTCTCGTTGTTTTTGTTGTGTCTTCCATAAGTCAAATTTTACTTGACATTTCTACGACGTGCAAGGCAATCAAGTGGCCAGCCAGGTGTGGCGTTGGTAAGTAAAGCGGAGTGCGGAGAGGCTGCAGCGTATTTATTCGTAGACCTTTTCCCTCGGCCGCTTCCTCGCTGCTCAGATGGATATCCGGAAAGTCACAGCAACGCAATCATGCCGATAGACTTGCCATATAACAAGT
>CAYVBI010000069.1:0-9892 GCA_964448985.1 uncultured Dehalococcoidales bacterium | reverse complement strand
ATGCCCACGGTGTGCTTCAATTTCTCCTCTCCGTGCTCGGGGTGTGTGAAGGTGATGGTGCCCGTGCTCTCCGTCAGGCCGTAGGCGTTCAGCGGCATGACGCCCATGCGCTGTTTGATGGCAACGATCAGGTCCGAGGGACACGGCTGGCTGGAGACCACGGCCACCCTGATCGATTTAAGGTCGTATTTATCCACGTTGGGGCTCAACAGCTCCATGGCGTACTGCGCGGGAACCTGTCCGATACACGTGACTTTCTCATCCTGTATGACCTGCAGCGTCTTTTCCGGATCGAACATGTCCATCATGACCAGCTTGTTGCCCGTGGTCAGGCAGGACATCACGGCCATAACGGCGCCGCCTGAGTGGTTGAGGGGTATATTCAGCAGCAGGCTGTGGCCCCGCGTAAATCCTGTGGCTTCGACCTGTGCCCTGGAATAGGCGATAAGATTCTTATGCGTCAGCACGGCGGCCTTGGGGACGCCGGTCGTTCCCGAAGTGTAAATAAACAGCACGGGGTCCCCGGTCTTCACCGCGCCCCGCGCCTTTTTGAGGGCCGGCCCGGGCTTCACAGCGAACTGCTTGTAAGGCAGCATCTCCACAAACGATTTGTTGCTGTCATAGATCACGATCTTGTTCAGCGTCGGCAGCTCGGGCCGGATGGATTCGATATTCCTGACCAGGTCCATACCCATGAACTCTCCGGCCATAACCAGTATGGAGACCCCGGAATTGTTGATGATGAATTTGATCTCCTGGGGAGTGAAGCGCCAGCTGATAGGGACGGTCACAGCGCCGATCTTGGCCGCGCCCAGGTAGACGAAAAGGAACTCCGGCCAGTTGGGAATATAGATGCCGATGCGGTCGCCTTTTTTAACTCCCAGGTTCAGCAGACCCATGGCTGCCCTGTCCGATTCCTCGTCGTACTCTTTCCAGGATATGCGCCTGTCCTTGAAGACCACTGCGTCGGCATCCGGTATTTCGACGGCGTTGGCGGTCAAAAGGTCTCCTATCACCTGGTATCGTTTCACTGTCGCTTTCATCATAACCTCCCCTGATCGATTAACGGCGGTTTAATACGGACCCTTCCGGCCATTATATAAATGCCGGAACAGAAAATCTATGGTTTACCGGCTGCCGCGACAAATAACTGTGCGAAAGTACAGTCGACCGTCATGTAAGACTGTACTTTTTTATCTGTGAAACTGTGCCTTTCGGCGTTGGTTTAAGCCCGGTCGGTATTTATATTTAAGACGGGCGTCTTGTAAACGCTTTCGCTTAGAGAGGCATAAGTCCGAATGAAGGTGCTGCTGGTGGACAACCATACACTTTTCCTGCAGGGGCTGCAGAGCATCCTGCGGGCAGGCGGCATTGAGGTGGCCGGTGTGGCGGAGGATGGTGAGGAAGCCGTGACCAGGGCCGGTCAGCTCAAGCCCGATGTGGTTATCCTCAATGCCGGCGGAGATAACCGCAGCAGCAGGGCAACTATCCGCCGGATCGTGAGAAAAGCTCCCGCAGCCAGGATCATTGTTTTTGCGGACAGCCGGGAGAATCTCAGGGCGGCTGCGCAGTGCGGGGCTTCGGCATATCTTTTATCTGAGATAGCAGGCGAAGACCTGCTGATTAAGCTCCATCAGATGGAAATGAGAGCGATTAAGTATTGAAGACAGGCAGGTCGAATGTGAAACATAAGATTGTTTATTGGCGCTTAACTGCCATAGCGAGCGAAGCGCGGCAATCTTCGGGATTGCCAAACAGTCTCAGACATTTTTCAGGCGTTACCCGCGTCGGGAGAGATTTTATTCAGGGGGTAGAACATGAGTATCTTTAAAAAGGCTATGCCAATTGCATCAGTCCTGGCCATACTGCTGTCGCTGTTAACGCCGGCAGTCCCTGTCTATGCGATGACGACGCATACCTGGACTACCAAGGCCGATTTCGATGCCGGCGTTCTGTCGAATGTTGATACCGCTTATAGCCCCGGCGATGTCGTGCTGGCTACCAGTCTTAATACCGGAAACGGGTCAGACGGTGCATTGGTTGTTAATGATTATACCTACATCGATCATGTGAGAACTGCTATGCAGAAAACAACCCCTAAATATTATATGAATATACCGGTAAACTCGACTACCGGTTTTGCGGCTGGTCAGGAAATCCTGATTATTCAGATGACAGGTGAGAGCGCCGGTACCTGGGAGACCGCTTTAATCGGCGGCACAGGCGTAAACGCTTTAATCCTGATGCGCCCCCTGCAAAATAGCTACTATGTAGATTCGGATAGCGCAGCACAAGTGATTAAGGTTCCCAATTATACTGACGTCACCATAAATGAAGTACTTACCTGCATTCCCTGGAATGCCCATAGTGATGGGACGGGTGGGGTTATATTCTTCAGGGCCACAGGCACGGTGACAGTCAATGGTTTTATTGACGCCTCAGGCAAAGGTTTTAATGGAGGTCATGGTGGAAGTGGCGCATATGGAGGAACCGGGGGGTCAGGTGGTGTGGGAGGTGGAAGTAAAGATGATGGGCCGGGAGGCGACGGTGGGTTTTCCGGAACAGGTGGGGCAGGAGGTCATCGTGGTGTGGGAGATATACCGGGTTATACGGGGGGTGATGGTGGGTTGAGTGGATACCCCGGTGACAGAAACAGCGGTAATAATGGCTACGGGCCGGCTGGAGGCGCTTCTGATCAGGGCGGTAAGAATGGAAGTACTGCCGACCTTCGCTTGATACAAATGGGTAGTGGTGGTGGTGGAGGAAGCAGTGGGGGGGGAGGTTATGGTGCAGGTGGAGGTGGAGGCGGTGGTTATAATTATTGTATGGAGTGGAAAGGGTTTGGTGGTGGGCCATGGAATGGAAAAAGCGGTGATTCGGGGGGGTATTCCGGTTTTGGAGGTAGTGGTGGTACCGGAGGGGGGATAGTAGCTATACATGCGAAATCCATCGTTGTGGAGGATTCAATAAAAGTGAATGGTGTTGGTGGAAGCACCGGTGTTGGTGGGAATGATGGTGGTGGAGGGGGAAAGGGTGGTGGTGGACAGAATTGGTGTAAAATTAATGAGTGGGATAACGGTGGAGCCGGCGGTGGTGGTGGTGGTGGCGGCGGTGGTCAGGGTGGAGGAGGTGGAAATGGTGGCAGTGGGGGTGGTGGGGGAGTGGTGTGGCTTGCGGCTGATAACATCCTTATCCCACCGGGAAGAAACGTGGAAGCATATGGCAGTACAGGAGTAGCCGGCGGGCAAGGTGGTAGTGGCGGTTCCGGTGGAGGTGGTGGAAGTGGTGGAAGTGGAGACGCCGGAAGTGAAGGTGGGAATGGAGAGCGAGGTCCGGCTGGCCCAGCCGGCGCAGCGGGAGCAACAGGTGGCGCCGGTGGAGGCGGTGCGATACGTTTAGATTACCGCACATATTCAGGAAATACCAGCCCGCCACCCGGCTACGTTTCGGGATTGTACTATGCCAGCGGAACAATCGCCTCTGACGTCTGGGATACAGGCACAACAGGGGAAATATGGAGGACGATGAGCTGGGATGAAACGCTACATGCAAATAGCAATATTACCTTTGAGGTCCGGGCCAGCGATACCGCGTTTGCTAAAGACGCTTCCAGCCCGGCCTGGATTCCAGTGAGCGGTACCAGCCCGGTGACTTCCGGCCTGCCCTCAGGGCGCTATATGCAGTGGCAGGCCTCCCTGAGTACCAGCAACAATCTATATACGCCGGTATTGCATAGTGTGATGGTGGGATATTCAACCTCACCTGAAGTGACCACCGCTGCTGCTTCCAACATAACCGCTAATTCGGCCACACTGAATGGCAACATGATCAGTCGGGGCACCGCCACCACGGTAAACGTGTCCTTCCAATGGGGGACCACTTCCGGTGTTTATGATCATGAGACCACCCCGCAGGCAATGACTGCACCCGGCGTCTTCAATGCCAATCTGTCCAGCTTAGGCCCCAATACCACCTATTATTTCAGGGCCAAGGCAGATGGCGGCGCCAGCGGCATCGGCTATGGCGCTGAGATGAGCTATACCACCTCAACTATCCCACCCTCAGTCACCACCCAGGCGGCCAGTTCGACCACTGCTAATTCGGCTACATTGAACGGTGCCCTGGCTTCTACGGGCACGGCCACCACGGTCAACGTATCTTTCCAGTGGGGCACTACATCAGGAGGCCCTTATCCCAACTCCACAGCAATGCAGGTCATGAATGCCCCCGGTAACTTCCAGGCTAACCTGTCCAGCCTGGGTCCCAACACCATTTATTATTATAGAGCGAAGGCGGATGGCGGCGGAAGCGGCACCACCTATGGTGCTGAAATGAGCTTCATTACCTCCAAGGTTCCGCCTTCCGTAGTTACCGGTGGTGCCGGATCAGTTACCTCCAGTTCGGCCACCTTGAACGGCAGCCTGGCCAGCATGGGTACCGCGTCCATGGTAAACGTGTCTTTCCAGTACGGTACCACCCAGGGCGGCCCCTACCCCAACTCCACATCGCTGCAGGCGATGACCGCCCCGGGCTCTTTCACCGCCAATCTGACCGGCTTGACCGCTAATACAACCTATTATTTCAAAGATAAAGGAGACGGCGGCGCACATGGTACCGGCTATGGGAGTGAGGTGAGCTTCACCACGTCTAAAGTACCACCCTCAGTAGATACCAGTGGGGCTACCAACATCGCCTCCGGTTCCGCCACCCTGAACGGGCAGTTGACCTTTATGGGCACTGCCACCACAGTCAATGTATCCTTCCTGTGGGGCACGGAAGCGGACAATTTAAATATGGAAACTACGTCGCAAACGCTGACCGTGCCGATAGGTTTCAATGCCGACCTGGCCGGCCTGAGTCCCTATACTACCTACTACTACCAGGCCAAGGCAAATGGTGGTGCACACGGCACCAGCTATGGCGCTGTGATGAACTTCCGCACCAGCAAAGTCCCGCCTTCAGTGACTACCAATGAAGCCTCAGGCGTGACCGCCGACTCAGCTGCTCTGAACGGCACACTGCATTCCCTGGGCTCCGCTCCCACGGTGGACGTCTCCTTCCAGTACAGCACCACGTCAGGTATGTACAGCAACGAGACCACACCCCAGACTTTGAGCGCCGCGGCCGACTTTCAGGCGGCTCTCTCCGGTTTATCTGCCGCTACCACCTACTATTACCGGGCCAAGGGTGATGGCGGCATACATGGCATCGACTATGGCACCGAGCATGTTTTCACTACAGGGCGCGTTCCACCCTCGGTTGTTACCGGTAATGCTACTAACCTGACTACCAACTCCGCCGCCTTGAACGGTAACCTGACTGCACTGGGCACGGCCACAACCGTAAACGTGTCTTTTCAGTACGGCATCACGCAGGGAGGACCTTATCCCAATTCTTCAACAACCCAGGCCAGGACGGCGACGGACGCCTTCCAGATTAACCTGACCGCCCTGTCTCCACGCACCACCTATTACTACCGGGCCAAAGCGGACGGCGGTACCAGTGGCACAGACTACGGCGCTGAAGCTTCCTTTATGACGGGATCGTTCCCACCTTATGTGGAGACGCTGCCCGCCACGGGCACGACCGACCACGCCTCCACACTGAACGGTAAGCTGCATTTCCTGGGCTCGGCAACCACGGCGAACGTGTACTTCGTATATGGCACTGTTGAGGGAGGGCCTTATCCCGATTCAACAACGAAGCAGGCCATGACAGCTACGGGGGATTTCCAGGCGGCCCTCTCCGGCCTGACTCCAGGCACTACGTATTACTACCGGGCAAAAGGTGACGGTGGCATCTATGGCATTAGCGCTGGCGCTGAAATGGCTTTCACAACGTCAAAAATTCCGCCTTCGGTGACTACCAATGCTGCCACTAACGTAACCAGCGATAGCGCCACCCTGAACGGCAATTTAGATGCGCTGGGCGACGCTGCCACGGATAATGTGTCCTTCCAGTGGGGAACGCAGCATGGAGGTCCTTATATCCATTCGACGCCGCAACAGGCCATGACCGCTACGGGGATATTCCAGGCCGTACTGACCGACCTGGAGGGCAATAGTACCTATTACTTCCGGGCGAAGGGCGACGGCGGCATTTACGGCACGGCCTACGGCGCCGAAGGCAGCTTCATAACGTCCAAAGTGCCGCCAACGGTGGAGACCGATAACGCCACCCTTGTGGCAGCCACCTCCGCCGGGCTGCGAGGCTTCCTGGAATCTATGGGCACCGCCGGCTCGGTCGACACCTGGTTTGTTTACGGCACAATAAAGGGAGGGCCTTATTCCGGTTCAACAACGAAGCAGGCCATGCATTCGCGGGGCTATCTCGCTACTACGGTACTCCACCTGTCGCCTTTAACCATATATTATTTCAGGGCGGAGGCGGACGGCGGGGCGCACGGCACGGCGGAGGGCGAAGAATACAGCTTCACCACAAAGGCCACGCCGCCATCGGTATCCACCGGCGGCGCCACATCCGTGGCAACAGACTCAGCCACATTGAACGGCAGCCTGCATTCTCTGGGGACTGCCACTACCGTGAATGTATCGTTCCAGTACGGTACCAGGTCCGGGGTATACAGCGAGGAGACCGCTCTGCAGGCGAAGAGCGCTCGCGGCGATTTCACTGCCAATCTTAATAGTCTGCGTCCCGGCACCACCTATTACTACCGGGCGAAAGGGGACGGCGGCGCGCACGGGACCAGCTATGGAGATGAGTATGCCTTCACCACCGGTACCCTGCCACCAACAATGACTACCAATGCCGCTACGCACATGACCACCGACACCGCCCGCTTAAACGGCAGCCTGGATAGTCTGGGCACAGCCAACAGGGCATACGTGTCATTCGTGTACGGCGCCACGGCGGGCGGGCCTTATACCAGTTCAACATCGCCACAGACGATGACGTCCGCGGGCGCTTACGAGACATATGTAACCGGCTTATCGCCCTACACCACCTATTATTTCAAGGCCAGGGCGATGGGCGGCGTCTACGGCGCCGCTTTCGGAGCTGAGAAGAGCTTCACCACCAACCGCCTGCCTCCCGTGATGTGGACCGAAGGCGCCGTTGATATCATGACCAACGCGGCCATCCTCAACGGCAACCTGCATCTGCTGGGCAGTGCTTCCACAGTGAACGTGTCGTTCGAGTACGGGACCACTTCCGGAGGTCCTTATACCGGCACAACACCGCAGGCCATGAATGCGCCTGAATCCTTCCAGGCCCGGTTGACCGGACTATTACCCGACATCACCTATTACTATCGTGCCAAGGGAGATGGCGGTGCGGATGGCATCGGCTATGGCGTCGAGCATGCCTTTACCACGGGCGCACATCCGCCCATAGTGGCCACCAGCGACGCCGGCAACATAGCGGCCGATTCCGCCACGCTGAACGGGAATTTGTTGAACCGGGGCAGCGCCACAACGGTCAATGTGTCGTTTGTGTACGGCACTACGCAGGGTGGCCCTTACACCGGCTCGACGACGCCACAGTCGATGATCGCTGTCGGAGCCTTCCCGGCTGTTATCACAGGACTTTCTCCGCATACGGCGTACTATTTCAAGGCTAAAGCGGACGGCGGCATATATGGTGTCAACCACGGGAGAGAGAAGAGCTTTATTACCACGCTTGCACCGCCCTCGGTAACCACGGAAGCTGCCTCATCCGTCACAACGGATGAGGCGATATTGAACGGCGACCTGACGTCGCTGGGCAGGGCCGGTACGGTGAACGTGTCGTTCCTGTACGGCACGACGCCGGGAGGCCCTTACTCAAATATAACACCGCCACAGGCGACGACAACCGCCGGAGCTTTCAACGCTGCCCTGAACGGCCTGTCCTCCGGAGTCACCTATTACTACATGGCGAAGGCCGATGGCGGTGTTTACGGCATAGCTTACGGCCTCGAGAGAAGCTTCACTACCATAACCATACCTCCGCCGGCACCTCCACCTCCGCCTCCGCGCCTGCCGGGCTCCTCGGGTGGTCTGACATCGTCTATTCCACCTGTTCTGCCGGTATCCCTGCCCAACGTCGTGGTGCAGAGCGCAACGCTATCGGCCGGCAGGGTGTTGCCGGGCGATCCTGTCGAGATAACCGCCACCGTATACAACCGGGGCACGGTCAACGGAAATATCGTCATACGACTGTATGTCAACGGCCAGGAAGCGGCCGTCCGCAGCGTAACGCTGGAGAGCGGCAAGAGCCGCAACATTATCTTCACCACGGTGCAAAACAGCCCGGGAACGTACACGGTCTACGTGGGTGGCATACAGGCCGGCAGCTTCGTGGTGGAAGAATATTTCGATCCGGACATCATCCTTTTCATCAGTATGGGCCTGGTCCTAACCTCACTGGTGCTGGCGGTCATGTATGTATGGAGAAGGAGACAGCAGGAGTATTAATAGATAATGAAGATAAGCGGCATCCGGGCTGCATCTATCTCCGCAGGTTAAAACAGGATGATTAAGCACAAGGCCGGTTAATGCTGATAAAAAACATAATCTTAAAGCTGATCACGGCGCTGCTGCCGATAGCATCGTTGGTCACGGCCATTATTCCTGCCAGCCCAGTCCTGGCTTACAGCGGCGGCGACGGCTCGGCGGGCAATCCCTACCAGATAAGCACGGTTGCCGATCTTCAGCAGCTCAGGACGGACACCGCCAATAACGCCACCAACGGTAAATACTATAAGCTTATGAATGACATCGACCTGTCTGTCATCAACCCGTGGGACCCTATCGGTGTCATAGAACCGCAATTTAAAGGTAACTTCGATGGCAACTATCATGTCATCTCCCATGTTACCATCGGCACGGCGGCCAGCCGAGATACCTCGGTGTTACAACCGGGGCTGTTCGGAACGAACTCGGGCACAATCAGCCGTCTGGGAGTTACGGATGTCTCAATTTATTCATCCAGTACTTCAATAGTCCGAATAGGTGGCCTGGCGGGAGATAATTATGGCATCATAGCAAATTGCTATTCGACCGGCAGCGTCAGTGGCGGCAATGCTGCTGAGGGCGATACTATCGATACAGGCGGCCTGGTCGGATATAATGATGTCGATTCAATCATAAAAAACTGTTATTCCACCGCCACTGCCAGCGTCGGCGATGCTACTGAGGGAGGTTACGCCTCCGCAGGTGGGCTGGTGGGAGATGAGTCCGGCGGTTCCATGACAAACTGCTATGCCACCGGTGATGTATCAGGCGGCCAGGATTCCTGTGTAGGAGGTCTGTCGGGATTTAATTATACCGGCGCTATAATCTATGGCTACTGGAACAGCGACGCCGCACAAACAAAAGGGGGCTCACCACAGGTACCCAAAAAAGGAGTCGGCGAGGGTGGCGGGGATACGAGTACACCCAAAACATCCGCCGAGATGCAAAGCGCCGACTTTGTTTCCCTGCTCAATGCGCACCACGGCGCCGACAGCGGCTGGCTGATAGTATCCGGCAAGAATAACGGCTATCCCATTCTGGGCTGCACCGTGACCTTCGATAGCAACGGAGGCTCCGCCGTCGATGAAATAATAACCGATTACGGCGCCAACATCGTCAGACCGTCCGATCCCACCAAAGCGGGCTACACCTTTAACGGCTGGTATAAAGACGCAGGCCTCACCACCGCCTGGAACTTCGCCACAGATATCGTAACCACCGATATCACACTATACGCCAGATGGACAGAGACAGTGCCATCGGTGACTACCGAAGCGGCCACCAATGTAGAAGCCAATGCCGCCACCCTGAACGGCAATGTAACCGCAATCAATGATACATCCGTTATTGAGAGAGGCTTTGAATGGGATACCGATAGCGGAGCGCCTTATGCCCATAGCTGGGCTGAAACAGGCTCCTGGAGCACGGGCTCTTTCAGC
>CAYVBI010000068.1:0-9892 GCA_964448985.1 uncultured Dehalococcoidales bacterium | reverse complement strand
TAATTCTTATTTCTCCGCCATTATTTGCTCATGCTTTATTTTATCCATATCTGCAACATAGGATCGTGAAGCCATAAAAAAGAAAAGGGCACCGAGCACAGCGCCCATGCCTGCAATAGTTAGCGCAGTGCCGAGTGCCTGCGCGTCCTGCCCCAACGCATCGGAGATAGATCCGACCAGATAGGGACTCCAGCCACCGATACCATAAAAACCGAGTATGATGGCACCCCATGCCGTGCCTTTTTGCGCTGCCGGAGCCACGTCCTGTATGATTGCCATTGTAGTGGGGACTGCCATTACGAACAAGAAACCAAATATAATAATCAGAGTCATGCCGATTGGGCCTTTAAGCTGTAAAAATAGGGCTGCCACCAGGAAAATGGGAGCGAGGATAAGAGCAATCGCAGGGACGTAAATTCTCCCTTTGGGGTTTTTCTTGAACCACAAATCTGCCAGATAACCGCCAGCAGGCGATGCGATGATAGCGACCATAGCGATAGGAACTATTACAGCATTGGCTGCTTGCACGTCTACTTGCCAGGCACGCCCGACAAAAGCCGGCAACCAGAAAAGGACTGACTGAAGCGTGATCTGAGCAAGGCCGTAGCCAAAAAATATCCAGACCAAAGTAGGTATCTTAGAGAGGGTCGATACGGTTCGGATGAAGGTGACCTTCTCTCCAGGTTGGGTTTTCTGCGCGGTCTGATAATCCTTCATAAAGAACGCCAGGATACCCAGTATGACGCCAGGTATGGCGAATATGAAGAATGGAGCCTGCCAGCCGTATTGCTTGGCTATTATTCCACCAATTAGTGATCCCAGTGCAAGTCCCAGTGCTGTTGTCATATTGAAGATACCCATGGCTATACCACGTGCTTTCTTTGAGTAGGCTGCACCGACAAGAGCTGCTCCGCCTGGCGTGAACCCTGCTTCTCCCACACCGACAAATGTGCGCGGAATAAGAAGGGACCAGAAATTCCAGGCAAACCCTGTAAGAAGCGTGAATGCACTCCACGCTATTGCCATGATACCAATTGCCTTACGCCTGCTCCAGCGATCGATCAGGTATGCAATAGGAAACGTGAAGATCGCTGTGCTTAATAGGAATATAGTGCCGAGGACACCTACGCTTCCATCGCTTAGACCGAGGTCAGCTTTCATAGGTTCCACAACCGCGGCAAAAACCTGCCGGTCCATGAAGTTTACTGCTAGGAGAAGGGAACAAATAACGAGGACGTAGAGCTTCCCTCCTCCTCCCAGCCTATACTCCTTTTGTATATCCGTACTCTTTGCCATTCACGACCTCCTTATACGACCTCGATATTTGACAGTTGAGATAGAATGAGTGTTCGCTCATTTTAACAATACACTTAACTGTTGTCAATACAGCGATTGAATTATAATAATTGTTACCTAAATGTGATATTGGTGCCTCAAAATAGAGATATCAATGGAATATGAACCGTTAAGGCGTTATACTCTTTTCACGCCCGGTGCCACTGGCCGCATCTATATCCAGGCCGGATTTGACTGTATCGATAGACTCGATACAGGATTTGCAGGATTTTGGTAAGACCATTTATGATGCAACGATGCCCAGATCGGCGACATTTGATTATGACGAAGCACAAAATATTGACAATAGTAAAGTGTGTTGTTAAAATGAGCGAACACTCATTCTTTCTCATACATACATTTTAATTACAATCAAAAATGGAAATATTAGTACATGTTGGAAAGTGCAAGCAGTATACGGGCTTACAGCAGCGATTTAGAATTAATCGCTGCTAAAAGGGCACATATAGCAAAGTGTGCGGCTCGAATATTCGCTAAGAGTGGCTATGACCGTGCAGGTGTGCAAGAGATAGCTGACGCCTGTGACATGGCCATTGGAGCTCTCTATCGATACATCGGGAAAAAGGAGGACATAATTGAACTTGTGCTCGATTATGGATTATCAACATTTACGAATTTGTACGATGCATTTACTGCAAATCTCGATAGTGTCAGCCCAATAGAGGGCCTCCGCCGGGTTATGGAAAAATATTATCGAATGATAGATGATTATCAAGATTTGGTGCTTTTGGCATACCAGGAAATAAGGGTACTTAGCCCAAACGTGAGACAATTAATACTAGATGAGAACAAGCGTATCATAACTATATTTGAGAGGTTGTTGATTAGGGGTTGTGAAACAGGCGAATTCAGGATACATAATGTTCTCGGTATGGCGCATATGATAGTTGTTCTCGGTCATATGTGGGCAATTAGAAAGTGGTTCTTGGGTAAACACTATACATTAGAAGAGTATATTAGTGAGTCAATTGAATTAGTCCTTACTTCTATAACTATAAACAAAGGGGTTTGATTGCTGCTGTACTGGGGAAACCTATTGCTGTAAAAATAGTGGATTTAGCAACGGAGTTCTGGTAGTCGGAGATTGGGAATTCGATAGGATTAAATCATGGCAACGTGTGAAACGGAAGCAATGGAATACGGCAGAAGCAGTTTGGCTTATAAACAATGGTGCAAGTGCATCATGAAAAAGGATACCTCTGAGTGAGCTATTTGAAATTTGTTAAAGGAGCTAAGAAGTATGGAGTTTCAGTTAAACGAAGAACAAGTAATGCTGAAGAAGTTGGCACATGATGTAGCTGAAAAGGAATTTCGCCCGAAGGCGGCAGAGTGGGAGTCCAAGGCAGAGCATATGACTGGGGAGGATATTAAAAAACTTGCAGACTTGGGACTCCTGGGTTTGCCTATATCTGTCAAGTATGGCGGACAAGGAAGAACAGCTTTTGAAGCTTTGTTGGCTATAGAGGAATTGGCACGTGTATCTATAATAGCTGCTGGCCCTGTCTTTGAATCCAGTGTAGGACCTGTCAGAGTGATAGAGCAGTTTGGTACCGAAGAACAAAAACAGAGGTATATACCGGCTGTATGTAGAGGTGAATGTTTGATTGCTGTGGGCATGACCGAACCCGAGGCTGGTTCAGCATTAACCGACTTATCTACCAGGGCTGTGTTGAAGGGGGATCATTATGTTGTGAATGGTATGAAGCGCTTTATAACAGGTGGAGGCAGGTCTGACGTCTATGTGGTGTATGTGAGACTCAGCGACCAAAAAGGGGCCAAAGGCATAGGTGGGTTGCTGATCGAAAAGGGGACTCCCGGCTTTTCATTCGGGAAGCAGGAGCAGTTCATGGGTATGCGTGGCATGCCGAGTTGCGACCTTATTTTTGAGGATTGCCATGTTCCTAAAAATAATCTGGTTATCAAGGAAGGCGATTTCAGAAAACTGATGACTGCATTTGACCTTGAGCGTTGTGGCAACGCAACAATGTGCCTTGGAATAGCCCAGGGAGCTCTTGAAGAGGCGCTAAGCTACTCGCAACAGAGGAAGCAGTGGGGCAAGGATATTTGCGAATTCCAGGCAGTACAGTTTATGTTAGCAGACATGGCGCTGAAGGTTGAAGCATCCCGCCTACTAATATATAGAGCAGCGGTGAACGCTGCTGCAGGTCTACCCATTCCGCTTGAGGCCAATATGGCAAAGTGCTTTGCGAATCAAATGGCAAGAGAGGTTACCGGGATGGCCATACAAATACATGGTGGCTATGGCTACTCCAAGGACTACCCAGTCGAGCGTATGATGCGTGATGCATGGGGATGGGGACTTGCAGGCGGTACTCTTGAGATACAGAAGATCACCATGGCCTCCATGCTTTTACACCGCAGATTTGATCAGAGAAAGTGAGGTGTTCTTCAGAGTAAACATATATTGAAGGAACTTACGATGGAATCTGAATGTAAATTTGTAGAAAAGAAAATAGGCAAAGCTAAAATAAAGGTATATGCTAACCGACCCCAAACCATTTACACGATGTTCCACAATACGGTGCTAAAATATCCGCAACGTCAAGCAATAATATTCGGTGACATCTGTTTAACCTACTCCGAACTCAGCAAGAGGGTTGACGCGTTAGCATTAACCCTCAAAAAGGACTACCGTGTACGCAAAGGGGATCGAGTCGCCGTATTTTTAAAAAACGATGATGCTTTTCCACCGGTCTTCCTGGCCGTCTCTAAAATCGGAGCCATTTCGGTAATACTTAATACAAGGTTGAAGAAACCAGAGCTGGAATATCAATTAAAGCTTACCAGGCCGATAGTGTCTATTGTTGATAACGAAACATGGGACAAGGAGCTGGATGACCTTACAAGATTCAAATTGGAAAGGAATTCCTTGAGCCAAATTTGGGACAAAGGTGGCACCTGCCCACCGGTGGGCTGTGGCGAAGACGACGTTCACAGCATACTTTTTACCTCGGGGACAACGGGGAAACCGAAGGGGGTTAGAATCGTTCACCGCAATCTGATTCATAGTGCTATAAGGCAAGAACAATACGAACAATACTACATGGAGATGCTGGGACTGGGCAATGCCCAGGGAGGCAGAAAAACGCTGATCGTGGCTCCTATATTTCACATTATGGCTCTTCAAGAGCAATTGATTCCAAGTTTGTGGATGGGAAATGCGGCCGTCCTGCTCAGGGAGCTTAGTATCGCAGCCTTCCTGAAAACTGTCGAGAGGGAGAAAGTTGACTTTCTGGTTGGATCTCCAGCTATATACAGGATATTGCTGGGCTCTGAAGATGTTAAGAAATATGATCTAAGCTCGATTAAAATAGCTGCCTTTGGCGCGGCGCCGATGTCTCCGGATTTGATGGCGGAGATGGAGAAGGCTCTTCCAAACGCCAAGTTTTTCCAGGGATTTGGCCTAACAGAAGCATCGATATCCCATGCTGCCCTTCATAAGGAATGCATTGAAAAACCTACATCTATCGGACGCCCCAGCCTTGGTTGTGAAGCTAAGATTGTCGACGATAATATGAAAGAAATGCCAATAGGTGCCGTTGGTGAAATAGCCGTCAAAGGACCAAATGTAACCGATGGCTACTACAACAATCCCGAAGAAACCAGGAAAGCTTTCAGGGATGGATGGGTTCTAACTGGCGACCTGGGAAGAGTAGATGAGGGCGGATTCTTTTATATTGTAAGCAGGAAGAAAGACATGATCAACAGAGGCGGCGAGAACGTCTATCCTGTTGAAGTAGAGAATACAATCTGTATGCATTCTAAGGTCTTCGAAGTTGCCGTATATGGTGTCCCCGACCGGGTTATGGGGGAAAAAGTGGCCGCATCCATAATCGCCGTCCCTGGTACAACTCTCACAATGGAAGAAATAAAGGAATTCTGCAAGGATAAACTTGCCAGATACAAAATACCCGAATATATCATATTTACAACTGCGCTGCCCAAGAACCCCGGTGGCAAGGTGATAAAGGAACAACTAACCTTGGAACTAGCCAGTCAAATCAAGGAAAACAAATGACAGGGATATAATATTTTCGTTATTAAAGTGGTTTAATAAGGGGGTGGTTTGTTATGGCTCAGCGAATGACAGTGACCATGCGTGAAACACAAGACTGGAGACACGGGAAACTCGTAAGAATTGGCTCTACGGAGAGAGTTAAAAATCTAAATCAACAATTTCACGAAACGAGGCCTAACATTTGCTTACACGGTATGAGGGTCTATACCAGGGTTTATAAGGAGACAGAGGGTGAGGAGGAGGTTTTGAGGCGAGGTAAGGCCATTGCTGAAGTGCTTTCCACGATGCCTCCCGTAATAATGCCTTCTGAACTGATAGTAGGTCAACCCGGATGCAGGCTGAGAGGCACAACAATTAAGCCGGCTATGTTGGGCTGGTTGCAATCCATAGATGAGTTTGAGGTACTGGATACCAGGGACTATGACCCCTGGAAGGTGACTCCGGAGCAAAAGAAAGAGCTAAAAGACGAGATATTGCCCTACTGGAAAGGCAAGACGGTCAGGGAAATCTGCACTAAGAAAGCTATGGAATTGATGCCCGATGAGTGGGGGATTCTGATGGATACGGGCGTTGCCAACATATCGAACTACCTGCACAGCGTAGGTTCGCATATAAACCCGCCGTACGATGATATAGTAGTAAAAGGCTTTAAATGGTATGAAGCAAGGACCATGGAAAAGCTGGCGCAGCTTGGTAAGAACGAGTTTGAGAAGGCATTTTTTTATGAGGCCGTTCTTAAGACGATCGGCGGTATCAAGAAATGGAGCGAAAATTATAGGGATCGTGCGTTGGAACTTGCGGCCAATGAAGAGGACCGTGCTCGAGCCAGTGAATTAAAGAAGATCGCAGAGATTATAGGCAGAGTTCCTTATGAACCGGCGAGGACCCTTCATGAGGCCTTACAGTCAATATTCTTTACCCAATGTTTCCTGTGGCTGGAAGGGAGTGGGTGTGGATTCGGCCTCGGCAGAATGGACAGGTTTCTTTATCCGTATTACCAAAGGGATATTGAAAGCGGTGCCCTTACCAAAGACCAAGCGCTGGAACTGATAGAGTGCATGTGGATAAAGATGACTGGAATACACTGGCTAATAAGTAAGATGATTGCCTGGGCCGCTCCGGGCTATTATCCATTCCAGCATGTGCATGTTGGCGGCATTGATAAGGACCTGAAATATTATACTAATGACCTTTCTTATATGTTCATAGAGGCTCTGCTCAATGTACGGACAACGCAGCCGACCCTGTGTGTTCTCTGGCATAGAGATATGCCCTGGGAATTAAAAGCTAAAACGGGCGAGTTGATAGCAGCAGGGATGGGGCATCCCTCTATTTTCAACTATGAAAAACTGATAGAGATGAGAATGAATGACGATCCCGGCGAGAGATGGGATGAGCTTATTTGGGATGCGAAGCCCATCGGATGTGTTGAGCCACAGGGCGCAGGGTGCAGGCAATTCGGCCATACTGCCGCGGGGGCAATAAATGGTGGCTCTATGATAGAACTGGTTTTTACACGGGGTATTAAGAGAACGGGATTTATCCAGGTCGGAGAAAAGGTGGGGCTGGACACAGGCCCACTCCAGAATTTTAAGGCTTTTGACGATTTCAAAGACGCCGTTAAGAAGCAAATGGAATATCTTGTGGACATGACTATAAGGGGTTTATGGATTGGGGAGAAAACTATCGCAGAAAAAAATGAGTTATTGGTACAGTCGATATTCACCGACGATTGCATAGAAAAAGGTGTAGGCTGCGCAAATGGCGGCGCCCGTTATCCGGTTGGTCCTCATGTGCAGATCATAGGGATCGCAGATTTAGCTAACAGCCTGGCATCCGTGAAGAAATGTGTCTACGATAATAAAACAATGACTATGGACGATCTGGCTAAAGCCCTGGAAGTCGATTTCGCAGGATTTGAAGATATTCATACGAAACTCGTCAGGGCTCCAAAATTTGGAAATGACGATGACTATGTGGATGATCTGGCCCGGGAAATGTTCATGCATTTCGCCAAGACTGTGAGAAAATACAGGAATCTGAGGGGAGGCACACCAGGACCCTGTGTGGTTCCGACCAGCGCCAATGTTCCGTTTGGATTTGAGGTGGGTGCTCTTCCGGCTCCAAAGGGTGCCATGAAACCGATGGCTGACGGAGTATCACCACAACAAGGAACGGATATTCTTGGTCCCACGGCGTCATTGAAATCGGTGGCCAAGCTTCCCTCTGCAGCATTTACAGGGGGTACACTAACCAATATATGGCTCAGCGGTGATTCCTTGAAAACGGAGGAAGGTCTCCGCAAGTGGGCGAACCTTGTAGATACTTATGTGTATGAAGGCGGATACCATCTTCAGGTGAACACTATCTCCAAGGATACATTGCTGGACGCACAAATACATCCAGAGAAGTACCCCACTTTGATGGTACGGGTGGCCGGTTACAGTGCGTATTTTGTGGATCTAGCCCAGATGACACAGGATGATATCATATCCAGAACCGAACATAAGTTATAGTAAACGCCTTCTTTAGCTGAATAGCGGATTACATGGAAAACGGAACCATATTCAATATACAAAGAAACCAGATTCATGACGGGCCGGGAATAAGAACGATTGTTTTTTTGAAAGGGTGTCCATTAAGGTGCGTGTGGTGCTCGAACCCGGAAAGTCAGCGCATTAAACCAGAGTTATTCCTTTACAGATCCAAATGTACGTTGTGTGGGAAATGTATTGAAGTATGTCCCAACAATGCGAGCAAGATTATCGACGGCACGATAATCGTAGATAGAGCGATCTGCAACAACTGTGACAGTATCAGAAAATGTGTAGATGCCTGTCCTAATTCCGCCAGACAAATCAGGGGTGAGGAGACATCCGTTAATGATATCGTCAAGCAGGTGGAGAAAGACAGAACTTACTACTTCATCTCAGGAGGAGGTGTAACAATTGGTGGCGGAGAGCCTCTCTTTCAACCGGAATTTACCATGAACTTGCTCCAAAGTTGCAGAAAGAAAGGATTACATACGGCAATCGAAACATCCGGATATTGCCGATGGGCGGATCTTGAAAAAGTATTAAAGTGCACTGATTGGGTATATTATGATCTGAAGCTGATAGATAATCTGAAGCACAAGGAATACACAGGAGTGACTAATGATATCATACTCGCAAATGCCAGGAAGCTTTCTGAGGCCATTGGCAGCACGCAAACTCACCTTACAATAAGAATCCCTATAATTCCCGGTTATACAGATTCTGTGGATAATATCGTAGGTATTACCGAGTTTGTAAAAGACCACGTGAAGGCGGCAACGGAAGTTGAGATCTTAAACTATCACAGCTATGGATTTGGAAAATATGAGGCTTTGGGAAGAAAATATGGTCTTACGGCCATAAAAACTATGCCGGAAGAAAAAATGTTAGAAATCAGAGATTTGATCGAAGCACAGGGTATGAGGTGCAAGTGCGAACAGGAGCATCATAAATTTAATACGGCAGGCGCTACATGAAGCTGCTACTGCTAGGATTTTCGGGCCAGTTTACTTAAATATTAAAGCGGGCTAGTACAGAATGAACGAATCCATAAAATGACCAATGCAGAAGTGATCCCGTGGCCAGTCCTCATCCGGCACAATGGGTCAATCCGGCAGCACAAAGAAGGAAACCAAGGTCGTACCCCTGAATTGCTTCATAGCCACCGCCTACGGCAGCGAAATCGCTGCCGAACTTGATACTCTTCGGGCATTCAGGGATAAAGTACTGCTGAAGAGCAAACCGGGCAACTGGGTTGTAAGCACTTATTATGCTGTCAGCCCTCCAATGGCAGAATATATTGCCGAGCATAAGGAAGTGCGGACAATTGTCAGGGAAGCGTTGCTTAACCCGCTGGTTTTCATGCATGCAAAGAGCCGAGGGTTTTGGTATAACTAAACTTGCCGAAAACAGATAAAGTGATTAAGGCGTTGTTTAAACCTGGTTATATCTTGTCAAGGTGCTTTCAACTTCTAAAATTTGTGGCAGGTATAAAAGAAAAATATTTTTCATCAGTTTTAGCTGAATCAGTGCCTTCGGGACTGACTTTAAAGGTGGTACAATTATCGTGAGCAGGTCAACTTGTTCACACCATAATTGATATGAACTCCACCTTAATTTCATTATGAATCGGTAACAGCAATGGATTTACGTCAGAGATCCCGTCTATCCATTCACAACATGCTTAAAAGAGCACGCTTTGAAGTTATCCCCATGAAAGGTGTGATTGAGGAGGCAGTGACACTACCCGCTGGCTCGGTCGTAACAGTGACTGCCTCGCCCCGCAAGGGCATTGAAGCCACTTTCACGCTTTCTGAGGAACTGGCGGGACGTGGGTTTCGCGTGGTGCCCCACCTCACAGCACGGCAGGTACGTGATAAGTCTCATTTGCATGAGATTATAGACAGACTGTCAGCGGGCGGGTTTGAGGATGTCTTCATAATCGGCGGTGATATTACCGAAC
>CAYVBI010000067.1:0-9942 GCA_964448985.1 uncultured Dehalococcoidales bacterium | reverse complement strand
TGTCCTGCCAGTGGGCATCGTATCCGGCCGATACCAGCACCAGGTCCGGCTGGAAACGCCCGGCCACGGGAACCAATATCTCGTTGAAAACCTGAAGGTATCCGTTATCTCCCAGCCCGGCTTCAAGCGGAATATTTACCGTATACCCCTCCCCCGCCCCCTTGCCGGTATCCTCGGCCGCGCCGGTGAATGGGTACCAGGGGAATTCGTGGGTGGAACAATATAATACCTGTGATTCGCCGTAAAATGCTTCTTGAGTACCGTTGCCGTGGTGGACATCGAAATCCATTATCAATATGCGCTTGATATCGTAGTTGGCCAGTGCAAAGCGGGCGGCGATGGCAACGTTATTAAAGAGGCAGAAGCCCATCTGATGGGAACGCACGGCATGATGGCCCGGCGGCCTGACTGCGGCAAAAACACTGTCGGCCTTGCCGTCCATGACCTGCTCGACTGCCGTCATAACACCGCCGGCAGCATAGATAGCCGCCTCCCATGATCCGGGGGAAGCATAGGTATCCGGATCGAGCCAGCCGCCGCCGCTGTCTATCTCGGCTTTCAGGTTTCTGATATATTCACGGTCGTGTACGGCGGCTATCTCGTCGATGCTGGCGGCGCGGGGGGAGATTTGAAGGAGCTGTTCTTTAACCTTTGTCTTCTCCAGTATGGTATCTATCGCCGTCAGGCGCTCCTTGCTCTCGACGTGGTTGCCTGTCTCATGATGCTGGTATATCTCGCTGCTTACATAGCCGACTGGCATTTGTTTTCGGGCTTCCTTATGCGGATTCTTTAGAAGGTTGACTCTTAAGCTGCGGGCCCTGTCCTACGACCATTACCCCGTGGAAGTAGCGGGCGTAAACATCCTTTATGGACTTTTCCCATTCAAACGATCCCTTGTTTTTTCTCAATAACAGGCTGGCTATTTTGATGTTGTGCGGGAGCCTATCAGCGCGGTCGGAACACGGCATCAGTTTCACGCAGGGAAAATCGATGCATTCCGAGCAGAATTCCAGCCCCTTGGCTTTAATACATACCCAGGTGGCGCACTGCTCCCCTATCACCGGGCAATGACCGTCTATGGACCTGCAGCCTGTGCAATTGACCTTATCCGGAGGCAGTTTCAACGTCTCGGAGAGCCTGTTCCTGAGTTTGTCATCCTTGATCGCCAGATTCAGAGGGCAAAGCCCGCAATGGATTCCGCAGGGTGCTTCCAATGCATTCTTATCCATGTCGCTCTCCTTTATTAAAATCGTTTTGCCGGGGAGCATGCTAATTATATAGCTAATGTTCAATAGTTACGAGGTTTAGACGCGGCACTCCCAGCGGGTCGATACTGTAGTTTTTAATCCGCGGATTCACCAGGACGTAATCCTTGTTAAACCAGAGCGGTATGATGGGGGACTGGTCGACAACGACCTGCTCCGCCTGCTGATAGAGCGCAATCCGATTATCACGGTTTTGCTCCACTGCCGCCCTGTCGATCAGACTATCAAATTCACTGCTGGAGAAACGGCCGTGATTGTACTCGGTGCCTGTATAGAAGAGTGTTTGCAGGAAGTTCTGCGGATCGGGATAGTCCGCCACCCAACCCAGCACATACATCTCGTCGGCCTCCTGCTGCAGGTTATAGTGAAAGGGATCAGGCTCAAGCAGCCTGATCGACACATCCGCCCCCAGGTTCTTTTTCCAATCCTGAATAACGGCTCCCAGCGAAGGGTCGACGTCCACTCCTCCCCATCCAAGAACGGTAATGGTGACGGGGGGAAGGCCGGAGCTATACCTGGATTTGGCCAGCAGTTCCCTGGCGTAGACCGGGTCATAGCCAAGCCCCTTCAAATCCTTATTGTAACCGGGCATGCCGGGAGGCAGGATGCCGTCAGCCCGGCTGACCATGTTTTTCTGGATGATCCTGATTATGTGATCCTTGTCCACGGAGCGGCTGAAAGCTTGCCTGACCAAAGGATCATCGAAAGGCGGCTTGGCGGTGTTGAAACCGATGTATTGCAGGCTGAACTCCGGATAAATGTGGAGTTGATCGTAGAAAGGTCCCATCTTGTCTGTGGCGCGATCCAGATATAATTGGCTGATGTCAACCACGTCTATCTTTCCCGTCTCGTAAAGGGACATAGGTACACCGTCCAGCAACTGGAAGTGCAGGCGGGCGGTGGCCTTCTTGCCGTTATAGTACTGGTTGGGCTGTAAAATGATGAGTGAACCTTCGTTCCACCTGGCCATTCTATACGGCCCGCTGCCGTTGGGTCTGTGCCACCACCAGCTAAAGCCTGTCTCGACATTATCCCTGTCCACCACGAAGGCAGTAGGATAAGCCAGCTTGGACAGAAAATAAACTTTGGGCGCATCGATTGTAACCGACAGGGTATGATCATCGATAACGGAGACACCGCTGAGGTTTTGAGCTTTGCCCGAAAGTACTTCAGCCGAGCCAGCTATATCGTTAAGGTAGGAAGACGCTGTCTGTGATCCGGTAGCCGGATTGCAAGCCCTCTCCCACGAGTACTTGACATCATGGGCAGTGACAGGTCTGCCGTCATGGAAACGAGCATCCTGGCGCAGGAAGAACGTATATGTTTTGCCGTCGGTGCTTACCTCCCAGCGCTCCGCCAGGTCGGGGACGGGCTCAAGGTTCTCATTGAATTTAACCAGGCCGTTGAAGATCTGCATGATGTACAGGTGGGACGACATCTCGCCCGATATAGCCGGGTCGAGCGTAAGCGGTCCGATATCCCACAGCTTAAGGGTGCCGCCCGGTCCCTCCTGGATATCGATATCATCGGCACCCAGCAGGCCGCAACCGGCAAGCGCCGATATAGTGAATACGCTGACGGCTATTATGCCGATCAACTTAATCAGAAGATTCTTATTCATGTGTTGACCTCAAATTAAATTTCTCGATTTCATGCTGGTATAACCCTTGTCGCTGACAATGATATGGTCCAGGACCGGGATGCCCAGCAGTTCTCCCGCCTCCACCAGCCTCCTGGTCAGGCTTACATCCTCCGACGACGGCTCGAGGTCTCCGGAGGGGTGATTGTGTACGAAGATAACCGCGGCTGCCAGGGACGATATGGCGTCTTTGAACACCTCGCGAGGGTGGACAATGCTGCTATCCAGGTTGCCCATGGAGATCTGTTTCTTGTTATTGACGCGATTGCGGGTATCCAGGCAGAGCACATAAAAATGCTCCCTTTTCTTTCCCCGCAGTTTCTCCTGCATGGAGGTGAAAGCTTCCTCGGGCGATTGCACCGGCTTCCCTTTTTCGGCGTAGTCAGGATCAGCCAACCTCCTGCCTATCTCGAAAGCAGCTTTCACCTGTATTGCCCTGGCCTCGCCTATGCCTCTTGACCGGGACAGTTCCTGTATGGATGCCGATGCGATGTTCTGCAGGTTGCCGAACTCCGACAGCAATTTTTGAGACGTCATGATAACGGAATCGCCGCGTGTGCCGCTGCCCATGATGCAGGCAAGCAGCTCTGCGGTTGATAGCGCTTCCGCCCCCAGCCTTTTGAGGCGCTCCCTCGGCCTGTCTGATGCCGGCAGATCGTGGACTGTGTAAGTCCTCGCGGGTTCCATTTAAACGCCTCCCCGGGCAGTCGTGTATAAGGCAGGGGATAAACTGAGGCCGTAGACCGGCAGCGTCGTATTCAGGGTAATCTTGTCCGGGACAGGGCTATCCTGCGGCGGGGTGGTCATATATTCCAGCCATGCATCGTCCAGACCGCTCAAATTGAATCCGTAGACGGAGGTCAGGGTATCGTCCATGCTGTAGCCGTCGTTGAGCAGAACAAGCAAGCGGTGGATCTTCTCCTTGCCATAGTTGTTTATCAGGTATTCTATTACGCTTTGACTTTGAGCATAAGCGAAATAGGCAGACTGGGGATCGGCGGGAAAAGGGCTTGTAAGGGATTGTAAAGTAGCGATGCGACCGTCCTCGATAGACCTTTGCAGCTCTTTCCTGTCTGCTTCGCTCTGTTCGCCCTCGCCATGCATGGCCAGTCCCTCATCCAGCCAGTATGGTCTCGTTTCCCCATAGGGGCTGACTGTCACCTGTTGTGTCAGCAGGTGGCCCAGCTCATGTGCCACCGCTTTTTTCCCCCAGCTGAGGTTATTGGGCGAGATACCGATCGAGATGATTGTGAATCCCCTGTAGGCTACACCCCCCGTCCATTCATCCGGGGCTACAATGGAGCCTTGAAGGTCGCCATAATTTGCGTATATGTAAATGTAGACCGGTTTGTCCAGCGTTACGCCCGTATCCCGCTCCAGCCGTTCCTTTGCATCCACTGCTGCCTTGAGCAGGTCGCCGGCAAATGAACGACTGCCCTGGTACCAGTAAATATTGATGTTTTGATCGCTGACTCTCTGCCATTTGTAGCGTGTGTCATCAAAGGTCACATCTTTTTTAGGTGTAGTCAGCCTGTTGCCCTCGTTGTCTTCGATCACCCACCAGTATGTGACCCTGGCGCCCGGTGGCAGTATGCCTTTGCGCATATCCCAGCTCCAGGAGGCCTCGACATTTACAGACGGCTGAAACTCGGGCCAGGCCTCAGCAAAGGTCGGCGCGTACACTTTTTTATCAACTTCGTAGCGCAGCCTGATGCGCGATATGGGATTGGTGCCTTCAGCCTTGATGTTGAAGGTGAGCAGGTTAGGGAAATCAACCTCCGTGCTCGAATCCAACAGTCTGATATCGGCGGCCGCTGACACAGCAGCTGGCGCCAGGCATATCAACAGTAGCAGCAGGATGATGGTGAATCGCCTTATCATTTCTCTTCTCCGACTCTTGAGCGTAAATACGCATTGATAAATTCGTCGATCTCGCCGTCCAGCACGGCAGCCGGGTTGCTGGTCTCGTGCTCCGTTCTGTGGTCCTTGACCATTTTATAAGGATGAAGCACGTAGCTCCTTATCTGGTTGCCCCAGCCCGCATCTATACGTTTCCCCTTGATCTTGGCTTTCTCAGCCTCCCTTTTTTCGATCTCTACCTCGAGCAGGCGGGCGTACAACACCCTGAGTGCGCTCTCCTTGTTCTGATGCTGCGAACGCTCGCTCTGGCAGCTTACCACCAGGCCGGTAGGGATATGCGTGATCCTGACCGCGCTGCTGGTTTTTTGCATGTGCTGGCCCCCGGGTCCGCTCGAACGGAAAGTATCTACACGGATATCTTCAGGATTGATCTGCAGATCGGTCCTGGCCTCCGCTTCAGGCATGACCTCAACCAGGGCGAAAGATGTATGCCGCGCATGGTCGGCATCAAAGGGGGAGAGGCGCACCAGCCTGTGTACGCCATGTTCCGACTTCAGGTTTCCGTACGAGAAATTACCTTTGATCTCTATGGTAGCGCTCTTGATGCCGGCCTCGTCGCCCGGGGAGATGTCCAGGACATCGGATTGCATCCTGTGTCGCTCGGACCAGCGCAGAAACATGCGCATCAGCATCTGTGCCCAGTCCTGGGATTCGGTTCCCCCTGCGCCGGCATGTATGGCAAGTATGGCATCCCTGTCATCGTAAGGGCCGTCCAGCATAAGCTGCACCTCGATATCATCGAAATGCGTCTTGATGCGGTCGATCTCCCCATGCACATCGGCCTTCAAGGATTGATCATTCTCGGCAAGGGCGATGGATATGATCTCAGCCACGCCGGCAGCGTTCTTTTCTATTCCGTGCCATTGCGATACGGTGTCTTTGAGCGAACCTATCTGGCGCATTACCGATTGTGCTGTTTGCTGATCGGACCAGAAGACGGGATCGGATGTCCTTGCCTCGAGCTCAATTAGTCGCTTCTCTTTACCCGCGATGTCAAAGATGCTCCATGATGGCGGAGATCCTGCGTCGCAGCTCTTCAATACGTGTTTTTTCTTCCAGCATTATTTATCTCCGCAATATTTTTTGTTTGTTATCCGGACAATGGTACCCAGGTAATTCAGATGAACCTCCGGCCGCGATGTGCGCCAGGCGGGTGGGCTGTGGCAGGCGGAAACCCTGGCAGCAATTCAGGACCAGTGAAATTGCTCTGTCGAGGTCGATCCTGTGACCGATCGACACGTAAACAGGCTTAACAGCGTGCTTCGTCCTGACCACTGCTCCGATTATCTCGCCCTTCTCTATAAGCAACCGGTAGCTTCCGGCTTCCTCGGGCAATGAGTCATGCGTGCCGATTAACCGGGACTTGGCGCACCCGATAGTGGGTATATCCAAAAGCAATCCGAGGTGGGAAGCGATCCCCAGCCTCCTGGGATGGGCGATGCCCTGGCCATCGACCATCAGCAGGTCGGGCCGTGATTTTAATCCCTGCCATGCTCGCATAGCCAGAGGCGCTTCCCTGAATGATAACAGTCCGGGGATGTACGGAAAATCGATGTCGCCCTCGGCCACGGAGACCTCACGTATCTTAAAATCGTAATAATCTAATACTACGACTGCTGCGCGCCCCGCTTTTGAGAATCGGGATATGGAAACGTCGATACCGGCTATCAGGTTAATATTTAGATTTTGTTGGCAGCGGATGACCTTATGTGAGAGTTTAACCTGCAACTCACGGGCCTGGCTCGTATCAAGGTCCCAGGCAGGGCAATGGGGAATTCTCATAAAGCTGATTATAAAGGCTGCATGCTGCATATTACAAATAACGCTGATATAAGAACAAGGTTGCAGCAATAAGCCCATATCAACTGCGTATAAGCTGGCCGATGCAACGGGGGATGAAATAGAGGGGACGCCGAAAATTTTGAAAAATGATCGGGTTGGCTATAGAATTATTCACGTTTAAGTGGATATTATCGGCGGATTGAATACGGAGGGAGAATGAAAATGAATTTAATAAGATCGTATATCGGTATTACAATCATAGCGGCGGTTTTACTTTGCGCATTCGCCGGCTGCAGTCCGGCAGCCGAGGTCAGCCAACCGGACAAGTCCGCCATTACTGAAGGCGTGATGACCACGTCCGTGGATAACGATTCAAAGCCTACCAGTGTCGTTAGCACGGTTTTCGCGCCGGATACGCCGGCCATCTATTGCTCATTCAAGGTATCGGGCGTCACGCAGGAGGACTTGATCAAGGCCAGCTGGTACTATGTCAAGGGCGAGGCCGTCGGAAAAGATAACGAGCTGCTCGATGAGATATATACCAGTGCACAGGGTGGCGATCAGTATTACTATCTGGCCTTTTACAAACACATGCCGGCGGGTGGCTGGTACAAGGGCAGTTATAAAGTGGTGCTCTCTGTAAATAACAGCGAGAAGCTATCCGTTCCTTTTGACGTAAAATAGCTACATTTACCGGTCATTCAATCTCCATTGAGAGGCGCAGCCGGGAGTACAGTTGTTGACAAAGTGGATCCTCCGGTTGGGAACATTGCGAGGATTATAAACCATATTGCCGATTGATTTCACACCGGAACCTGTGTAAAGTCACGAGTGAATACACCCTGTGATATATGCGATATTGTTGACAGGTACGAACGCTTCCGGCATAATAACCAGTAAAAAATAAAGGACTACAGGTAGACTGACATCATGGTAAAAATCAGGTTAAGAAGAACAGGCGCCAGGCATAAGCCTATGTACAGGATCGTGGTGACTGACAGCAAGTCACCGCGCGAAGGCGCTTTTATTGAAGTCATAGGGAATTTTAATCCTCTTAATGACCCTGAGACTATAAATATCGATGAGGAAAAGGCTCTGGCATGGCTGGAGAAAGGCGCCCAGCCAAGCGAGACGACATACAGGTTACTGGCTAAAACCGGCGTGATGGGAAAATTCAACGCGGCGCATCCTACAAGAAAATTCAAACAGGCAGTACAGAAGACTACTCAGAAGGTGAAGAAGAAGTCCAAATCTGCAACTGAGGTGAAGGCATCATGAAGGAGTTAGTCGAATACATTGCCCGGTGTATCGTGAGCGCGCCCGATGACGTCAAGGTAACACAGGAGACTGATGCAGGGGGTGTGGTCATCAAGCTGGAGGTCAACGCCGAGGACAAGGGCCGGGTGATCGGCAAGCAGGGACGGGTTGCTGAAGCCATGCGCACCCTTTTACGCGTGGTTGCCACCAAAGAAGGGACCAGGGTCAGGCTCGAGATAATCTAATAATTCCCAGGCGATAAGAAAGCCAATATCGACCGGACGATCGATATTGGCTTATATTTTTTATTCTGTACTCTATGCACGGGGTTTGTAGCCCGGCATCCTGCGATGCTTTTCGGCAACGCGCAGGCGGGCAAGGGAACGTCTGAGGGCCGCTTCCGCCCGCGACTGGTCAATATCGGGGCCCAGGCTTTTCAGCCGCTCTTCGGCTCTCTGCTTGGCCGCGGCGGCGCGATCGAGATCAATCTCGTCGCTTCTCTCACAGGCGTCAGCCAGCACGATTACTTTTTCCGGCATGACCTCCATGAAGCCACCTGAAATAACCATGTATTGCTCGTCACCGTCTTTGCGGATGACCAGTTCGCCCGGAGCGAGCATGGTGATGAGCGGGGCATGCTTGGGAAGCACGGTCATCTGCCCCTCGCTACCTTCGGCGATTATAGTAGTCACATCGCCCGAAAAGACCTGGCGCTCGGCAGTGACAAATGCCGATTCCGGCAGGTGGTCCCATTTGCCTTCGAGTATCTCTTTGAAACCACGGACAGTATCCTTGATCGAAACATATTTACCCGGTATGCCTGTGAAGGGTTCCGCCACGAACATGGGCTGGGTAAGGAACCTCTGAATGCGGCGCGCGCGGTTGACTGTTATCTTGTCCTCTTCGCTGAGCTCTTCCATGCCCAGGATGGCGATAACGTCCTGCAGGTCCTTGTAGCGCTGCAACACCTTCTGGATGCCGCGGGCAGCCTGGTAGTGGTCTTCTCCCACAATCTGCGGGTCGAGAATGCGCGAGGTGGAGGCCAGGGGGTCTACCGCGGGGAAGAAGCCCTGGGCTGCGATGGCACGCTCGAGCGATACAACGCCGTCGAGATGGCCGAAGGTCGTTACGATGCCGGGGTCGGTGTAGTCATCGGCAGGCACATAAATAGCCTGGAACGAGGTGATCGAGCCTTTCTTGGTGGAGGTGATGCGGTCTTCCATTTCGGCCACGTCAGTGCCCAGCGTGGGCTGGTAGCCCACGGCTGAAGGCATGCGGCCGAGCAGGGCCGATACTTCCATGTTGGCAAGAATATGGCGGTATATATTATCTACGAAAAGGAGTACGTCAAGACCTTCATGATCACGGAAGTGCTCTGCAAATGTTACGCCGGTGAGCGCCACGCGGGCGCGGACTCCGGGGGGCTCGTTCATCTGGCCGAAGACCATGATGGTCTTTTCGATGACACCTGATTCCTTCATTTCGCGCCAGAGGTCATTGCCCTCCCTGGACCTTTCTCCCACACCGGCAAATACAGAGAAACCGCCGTGTGCGGTGGCGATATTATGTATGAGCTCCTGGATGATGACTGTCTTACCCACACCGGCGCCGCCGTAGGCCCCGATCTTGCCGCCCCTGGTAAAGGGCGTGATCAGGTCGATAACCTTTATCCCAGTTTCAAGCATCTGGATAGAGGTATCCTGTTCCGCCAGGCTGGGAGGATCGCGGTGGATGGGTAATCTATCCTTGGTTTTTATTTCTCCGAGCCTGTCCAGAGGATCTCCGAACACGTTGAACAGGCGGCCGAGGGTGGCCTTGCCTACCGGCACGGAGATGGGAGCGCCGGTATCGACAGCCACTGCGCCTCTCTGAAGGCCTTCAGTGGGGCAGAGGGACAGGCAACGGACCCAGTTGTTGCCGATATGCTGTACTGTCTCCAGTACGATCTTCTCGCCGTCCTGCATTATTTCAAGGGCATTATAAATCGCAGGCAGCTCTTCCTGGGGGAACTCGACATCAACTACGGTGCCGATTACCTGTATTACTTTTCCTTTTGCCAAATTGCACCTCCTATTTGAG
>CAYVBI010000066.1:0-10032 GCA_964448985.1 uncultured Dehalococcoidales bacterium | reverse complement strand
CCGTTCCCCTCGCGGGCAATGCCTTTGGCGCAATGGCTGCACGAGAGGGTGCTATCATTACCGTTGAGAAGATCGTTAAACCGGAGACAATCCGCGCGCATTCGTACATGGCGCGAATTCCCGCACACCAGGTACGCGCAGTGTGCGAGGTACCGTTCGGCGCACACCCGCTTGGTTGTATCGGTCTCGGTTTGCCCGGAGGCAAAGGCTATATCGAAGACCGTGAGTTTATACTCGTAGCTCGCGCGGCGGCTCGCTCCGAACGGACTCAGCAGGAATGGATTCGCCGCTGGATTCTCGACTGTCACGACCACGCTGATTTCCTTGCACACCTTGGTACAGAGAGACTTACTGCTCTTAAGAGTTTCTCTCCTACTTCCCCACCATCTCGCCCGCTTGACAGTAAGATCACAGACGGTGAAAAAATTATTATCGCCGCCGCGAGGGAAATCAAGCGCGCTATTCACGAACATGGATTTCACTCCATCCTGGCGGGCATCGGCATCTCACACCTCGCAGCATGGCTGGCGGAAGCCCAGTTGCGAGACGAAGGAATCGCCGTCAAGTTGTTGGCTGAAGTGGGCACAATCGGCTTTCAACCTCTGCCTGGTGATCCATTCCTTTTTGCTCTGCGGAATGTAGTGACGGCGCCGATGACCGCGGACACCCTGACTGTCCTGGGAATGCTTGTCGGCGGTGAGCGAGCGAATTGCCTCGGCGTACTTGGCGCGGCGCAGGTAGATCGTTCCGGGAATCTCAACACCACGTGTCTGCCCGATGGCAGTTTTCTCATGGGTTCCGGCGGCGCTAATGATGTAGCCTCGACCGCGGCAGAGGTCATTGTCGTCGCGCGACAATCACGACAGCGATTTGTGGAGCTCGTAAACTATGTCACATCGCCAGGTAAACACGTCTCCACCGTAATCACTCAATTCGGTGTTTATCGGAAGGCGGGCGATGAACTCGTCCTGGCCTGTGTTTTCTCAAAAGAAGATATGCAACGTGCTCGCGAGACATGTGCCTGGGATTTGCAGATGGCACGGGAAGTGGAAATCTTACCGCCGCCAAGTATCACAGAACGAGAAGCCTTACAACGTTTCGATCCGCATGGAGACTTGTGGGGTGAATAAGGAGAATTAAACGATGAAAGCCGCACGATTTTACGGAGCGGACCAACCGCTTCAGATTGAAGATGTTCCCGAACCCAAGGTCGGTCCGGGTGAAGTATTGCTTGCAGTCAAGGCCGCCGGACTGTGTGGAACCGATTTACACATTGCGCTGGAGGGCACCATCCCCACGGCATACCGGCCAATCACCCTGGGCCATGAAGCGGCAGGCATTGTCGCGAAGGTGGGTGACGGAGTTGCAGACTGGAAGGTAAATGATCGTGCCGCCGTGTTCCCGAACATCGCCTGCGGTGAATGTTATGCATGCCTCAGCGGGCGGGAGGCGCTTTGCCTTAAGAGTTGTATACTCGGTGTGCAGACGGATGGCGCGTTTGCTGAATACCTTCTCGTTCCCGCGCGCACCCTTATTCAACTGCCGGAGACAATTCCTTTTGAAATCGGCGCGATTCTCACCGACGCAGTATCGACAGCATTTCACGCGGTCACTTGTCGGGGCAACGTACAGCGCGGCGAGACGGTGGCAGTTGTCGGCTGCGGTGGTGTAGGACATCACGCTGTCATATGGGCAAAACAGCGCGGCGCGGCAAAAGTGATTGCCGTAGATACGAATGCGGGCGCATTGCGGCGCGCACAAAAAGCCGGGGCAGATCATACACTTAATCCCATAGAAGCCAATGTGCCCAGAGCCGTACGTACCCTCACTGATGGAGCGGGCGTTGACTGCGCGCTCGAATTTGTTGGCCGTGCTGAGACGGTAACAAACGCGATCAAATGTCTACGACGTGGTGGACGGGCGGTCATTGTTGGAGTAGGACAAGAGCGAGTGACATTGCCGACATTGCAAACATTTGTCGGTAACGAGTTGTCACTGGTAGGCTCGCTGGGCTTTCATCGTGGTGATTTAGAAAAAATCATTGAGATGGTAGCAGCACATACGGTGGATTTAAGTGAATCGGTGAGTAAAGTAGTGCCACTAAGCGAGATCAACACGGCGTTACATCGGTTAGCAGAACAGAAGGGCGATGCCGCACGTATGGTAGTAGGCATGTATAAATAGTTTAATTCTTCTCTGCAAATAGTAAAGGATAAAAGAAGCGAAGCAGCAGTTTATTGACTCCTCACAGTATCATATCTACCGACCATATAAGCATATCTTAATGTTTCGTGGAACAACTCAATTTTCATCATCGTATAATTCTCAGAAAAAATTCTTGCTTCTATCCGGTAAGGCCTACTACAAACTTTCAAGAATAGCTCTAAACTATCAGGAGCTAACGTCTACCGGACTACGGTTTAATCAGGGCGTGCTCCAGCATTTGGATGGCTGTTTCCTCAAAACGGGACGTATCGCATTTCAACCACATGAAACAGATCCGGGTTATCCACTCGATAAGTCCCCCGACAAGTTCCGCAGCCGCCAATGTATCGTATTCCCTGATCCGGCCTCTTTTGATACCTGTCGCAATGGCGTTGCGCAGGATTCTCTGCACTTTCTTATCCGCATAAGGCCTGGCATTCTCCATACCGAGGTTGGCGCGGATGTCCAGCAAACGCACCACATCCGCATTCTGTGAAGCATACTCAAGCACCGTATGCACGACTGTCCTGATCTGCTGGGGTCCCAAAGAACCTGACAGCGACTTCTGTAAAATATCGGATATACCGCTGATATAGCCCTCTACCAGAGCATCGGCCACAGCCAACTTGGAGTCGTAGTATAGATAAACGGTGCCGTGCGCGACGCCCGACTGCGCCGCTATCTGGGACATACTCGTGCGGGCATATCCCTGCCGGCGGAATAGTTCCCGCGCCGCCACGAGTATTTCACCCTGCCTGCCCGGCACTGCTTTTCTGGCCATTGTTGTTATGACTGATTGTCAGTCATTTAGCCTATCAATATTTTCGATCTATGTCAATGGACTTTTTATCCTGAGGGAGTAATTAAAATGCTAAGGCGGCCAACTTGACAGTCCGGAGGCAATAAAACTAATATAAAACCTGCTCATGCGGGTGTAACTCAGCGGTAGAGTGCTTGCTTCCCAAGCAAGACGTCGAGGGTTCGAATCCCTTCACCCGCTCCATCTTCTTCTTACTTGTGCATGCCTTCGCATTTTTCACCTGTGTATTTTTACAGACGTAACCCAGCAATATAGAAATACCTGGCGATACTGATTGCTGTTCCGGCTACTGTCTGGCAGGCCTGATCCAGGATTTAATCAGCGGCTGGTTGATGGGGACGTTTTCATCGTTGTACCACCTGATGGTCGCATTGATATAGCAGGTGATTATATTTCCGTCCTTCCTGAGGAGTCTGGTCCTGTAATCGATCAGGTATCCCTTGTACTCGATCTCTTCTTTCAGCGATGCGGTATCACCGATATTAACAAGCAGCGTAGATAAATTCTTGCCGATAAGCTCCTGCATGGTATAGCCTGCAATGTCCAGAAACTGCTCGCTGGCATGGACGATCCTGCCCTGCGTCGTACAAATACAAATGGCCTCAGGGCGTTTCTTCAATCCGGATGCCTTGCCTGCACCTTGAACCCGTGCTTTTGGCGCCGATTCCATAAACTCGGCCATCTCATCCTCGTATTCGGCAATCAGTCGGCGCACTACTTCAGCCTTATTTGCCTGCTCTACCTCTATCCTGTATTTTGCTATCATCTCCAGTTCCTCCCGTTTTATCACTGGCATGCACTCAATGATCCATTGACACTGCTTTAGCTGTTACGATAACAGGATATACCGGTGAAGGCGGGTTGAACATGACCTATTGGTACCTTCCGATATAGTACTTTGGTATCGGTCGTGGAATATGGTAAACTTTTTACCGTTTCCGGTATTCACCGGATTCAGCACAGGGGCCGTTAGCTCAGTTGGTAGAGCAACTGACTTTTAATCAGTGGGTCATAGGTTCGATTCCTATACGGCCTACCACTTCTTATTACTATGGATTCACCTTAATCCCAGTTACCTGGTTTTTATCGTTACTATACAGCGATGTAAAATTGATGATAACAGACATAGCTCCACTGAGATATCAGCACCGCTGATCAAGTTGAGGATAGATATGGCACGTAATGAACTGCATCCTCTTGGGAAAGGCTACGTCCAGGTTTACACGGGCAATTGCAAGGGGAAAACTACCGCAGCTTTAGGGCTGGCTTTCAGGGCCATGGGCCATGGCTTGAAGACATACATCGGCCAGTTCATGAAAGGCCAGCACTATGGTGAACTGGAAGCAGCCAGACTGGTGAAACCATATATCACCATTGAACAATACGGTAAAAAGGGTTTTATGCATGTTAAGGATCCTCCGGATCCAGAGGATGTCCGCATGGCCCGGGAAGGGCTGGCAAAAGCATGGCTGGCTATGACGAAGGGTGGCTACGATATAGTAGTTCTCGACGAGATAATCACAGCACACCATTTTCACCTTGTTTCGCTCGATGAAATGCTGGATGTTATCAAAGGCAAACCGGACAATATTGAGGTAGTTTTGACCGGCAGGTACGCGCCTCAAGAACTCATCGATGTTGCTGATCTCGTGACAGAAATGCTGGAGATCAAGCATTATTACCAGCAGGGCGTCAGCGCCCGCGACGGCATTGAGTGCTGATCGAGATGAAGTGCTATAATAGCACGTTTTAAATCCTGATTGGGGGTAAAAACTTGATATATTCCTTTAGAAATAAAGAGCCCGTATTTGGAAAAGACACCTATTTAAGCGAAGAAGCTACAGTTATAGGTAACGTTAAAATCGGTGATAACTGCTACATCGGTCCGGGCGCCATTATACGGGGAGATTACGGCAGCATAATAATTAATTCGGGCACCGCTGTTGAGGATGGTGTAATAGTACACGCCTTTCCTTTCAGCACCTGTACGATCGGGCAAAAGGTCACCATCGGGCATGGAGCAATCATCCACTGCAAATCCATCGGCGACTACGCTTCAATCGGAATGGGAGCAATTCTGAGCATTAACTCTGAAATCGGCGAAAATACCATCATCGCTGAAGCTACGCTGATAAAAGCTAAGCAGATAGTACCTGCGAATGTTTTGGTCGGGGGCAATCCGGCCAGGGAATTAAGAAAGATAACTGACCAGGATAGAGAACACTGGGCCATGGGAAAGCAGATCTATATAGACCTCGCTAAAGAGTACTTGCAAGAACGTAAGAATACACTGCAGATCGATTAAACTGCTGCTATTTAGCGCAGTGGCAATAGTGCTCTGTGGTTAAGACAAAGTAATCTGACTCCGGTATCAGATCTCTCGCTATTAATCAGGAGCCCGCCTGTATCAGCGTCGTCCTCAGCTCAGTCGGATTTCTAATAGTCTTCTGATATCTGATATAGTCGGTCAGGGCATCAACGTCTTTGATATTGAGGGCCCTGTATTTCAGGAAGCTTTTAATCAAGGTCTCCCCCGTCGGTCCCATCCAGCTTATTTTATTGACCAGCGGAGCTATGCCCTTCTCGAGCAAGAAATCCGTGGTAACCAGGGTGTAATCGGCATCCATGTTCATAGGTACATATTCTCCGGCCTCATTTTTCACCAGGATATCCGTGATACGCTCGCCGCTCTTGTGATTCATGTCTATCGTCATTTTGAAACCGGAGAGCTCGAAGCAGGGCGGAGGCATTTTTACTTTGATATGGGAGTCAAGGCCCATCTCCAGCATCATCTTGAGCAGGCTGCCTTTAAGCGTGATAGCCGCCAGGTTATGCCGCAGGTCAAGCACCATGTTGATATCGTTTGCCAGTATGGGGCCTTTGAAGATATCGTAGTCGACGTCATACGTGTCGAACAGGGCAAGATTAACAGTCGGATCAACCTTCTGAGCGCTCCATAAAAATGCATCGGCGATAACGGGTCCCGGTCCAATATCATGACCCCTGATCAGGTCCTCTTCGGCTATTCCTACAACAGCGTTGAGGTCGGACGCAATCTGGTCGGCATACGGCTGAAGCACGCGGTCCATCTCGGGATTGCTGTTATAGATCTTGATCCCCGGATTTTTGGCTACGGCCTCCATGATCTCTGTAAACTGGGGCGTGTCGGAGGCTACACGGCTCCATCCATTTGCATCTGCCAGCTTGAAGACATCTGTGGAATATATAAACGGCTGGCCGCTGTATGAGCCGACCCTGCCATGATCGTCGAAATCGAGCTTGATCTGTCCCAGCAACTGGTTGGATTCCCAGGCGTGAACTATGAGGACCTTGTCTCCATCGGGCCCTGTAACTACGGTTGGATAAGACGTTACAGGCTTAAGGCCCATTGCGACAAATTCCGGCCCGCCCAAAAATGTATGAGAATGCCCGCCAACTATAATGTCTATGCCGGGGACGGAGCCGGCGAGCTTGAGGTCGGGCTCATAGCCGAGATGGGAAAGTATAACGATTTTGTTGATGCCCATCCCATTGATCTCGGATATATATTTGCGGGTGATGTTCTCGGCTGGCAGGAATGCGACTGTCTTGCCCGGCGTGGCGATGCCCGGCGTATCCGGGGTAATCAATCCGATAACGCCTATTTTCTGTCCACCCTGTTCCAGGATGACATATGGTTTAACCCCGGCGGCCAGCTCCGGCTCCTGTGTGAGGTCCATATTGGCGGCAAGAACGGGGGATTCAAGGGTATCAACCATGGTTTTTGACAGCTGTGTGCCGCTGGCAAACTCGTGGTTACCCAACACTACTGCATCGAATTTCAATGCGTTTATGGCCGCGAAGTCCGCTAGGCCCTCGAACTTGGGCATCCAGATAGTACCCTCGGTTGCGTCGCCGGAATGAAGCAGCATAACGTTCTTTTCCCTCTGGCGCATATCCTCCACGGCCGAAGCCAGCAGGCCGAAACCGCCCAGCGAAACCAGCGTATCCCTGCCGTTTAACTTGAGCATCAGATCGTGCGGCATCACGTAAGAGTGCGTATCGCCGACGTGCAGAATAGTGATCGAAAGCGGCTCGCTGGCTATATCCTTCAGGGGCACAGCGGCCGGTGCAGCCGGCGGCGCGGCCGGCGCGCAGGCGGTAAAAACCAGCGCCAGTGAAAGTATTAACGCAAGAGCAACGCCTGTGGTTTTGTAGAAGGATTTCATCACTCTGTTCATCAGCCTCTCTCCTTAAAAAACCATCTCATCGCGGGCACTGTTGAGCCACGGCAACCAGACCCGGGTCACGACTCCCGCAAGGTCGTCAACCTGCATCCTGTGTGATTATATGCGCTTCAAAGCACTTTTACAACGTCTTTTTTGACCTTGTTTATCACCTACTATCTGACCATACCGCTTGAATCAATCACTCGCATGCGCAGGAACATAATTCATTGACACCTGACTGCCCAACAGATATTATCGTATTCAGAAGTAATATTGGAGCGATTATCGCTTAAATGCTAAATTGTACGTGAAATGCCGGAGCGGGCAGTTAATATGAAATCGCAAAGCAGCATATTCATGAAGGTGGACGAGGTCGGGCCGGTGAGATTCTATGTAACCGACGGCGGCAACAGCGCGGCGGATGCGATATATCGAGCGAGATTTAAGCTGTATGCCAAGGAAGACAGGTATATCGCTGATAGCGGAATACACTTGGATACCGCAAGAAAGATGGTATATGATGTTTTCGACCCGATCTCTCTTCATCTGGTTGCTATTAATGAAAAGGATGAAATTTTCTGCGGCATTCGAATAGTCCCCTATCAAAATGAGATCGGATTGCCCATGGAAAACAAGTATCCCGATAAGAAGTTTCAGAGCAGAGCCGGTTTTAATATAACCCACTATATAGAGAACTCTGGTATTCCCGTAGAAAGCATTGCAGAGTTCGGCAGGTTTTTCAGGCTTGCCAACAGGAAGAACATGGATACCACTTATGACCCGATCAGCCTGCTTATCTGGAAGAACGCTACACAGGTTACAAAGAAGGAAATAGGTGGCGTAAAACCTATTGATTATGCATTTGCTTATGCCGTTCCCAGCCTGGCACGGCTTTACAGTAAATTCGGTTACGGCACCATACCCGATGCATCCGGCAATTTCGTGAATCACATATTTCCGGTGCCCACAAAACTGGATACAAGCGACGGACAGGTAACGACGGAGGAACTGGAGCTTGTGCCTCTTGTGCTATCGAGAAAAAAAGTTGTAGAAAGAATCCGGAACGCAGACTGGGAAGCGCACGATCCTACCAATCCCAGGCTCGATAGCAAATTGCTGGTATACCTGGAGCCGGAAGAATTCGGACTGAAGCGGGAAGAAATCGATAAACAGAGAAAAGACCTGGCGGATGTATATCAAATGCTCTATGGCGAAGATGCAGAGAGAAAGCCGGACAAAGACCTGGTCATATCAAGAAAGTAGTCATACTGGGCAGCAAATCAATAGGCAGGGCTGAACCGGATCCCGGATGCAGGATATCCCTGAATTACGATTTTATCAAGGCGTGCTCCAGCATCTGAATTGCCGTTTCCTCAAAGACGGATGTATCGCATTTCAGCCACATGAAACTGTACCGCGTTATCCACTCGACCAATCCACTGACCAGCGCTGCAGCCGCAAAAGTATCATATTCCCGGAACCTTCCTCTCTTTATACCTTCCGCAATGACAGCACCTAACATTTTCTGCAGCTTCTTATCAGCATCGGGTTGTCTTATATTCTCCAAGCCCAGATGGACTCGGATGTCCAGTAAACGCACGATGTCGGAATTCTTGGAAGCATGCAGAAGTATTTTATGCACGCACGTTCTGATCTGCTCAGGCCCCAAAGAACCTGACAGCGACTTTTCTAAAATTACAGATGCACTGCTTATATAGCCCTCAACCAGAGCATCTGCCATAGCTAACTTGGTGTCGAAATAAAGATATATCGTTCCATGCGCAACACCGGCTTGCTCTGCAATCTGACGCATACTCGTCCGGCTGTAGCCTTGCCGATTGAATAGATCTCGCGCCGCCGCAAGTATTACACTACGTCTCCCCGGTTCCGATCTTCTAGCCATCGTAGTTATAACTGATAGTTGGTCATTGATACTAACAGCACTTCGCGAAGTCTGTCAATCTTATGTACAATCTCCAGAAAAACAGGGGTAACTTACTCAAATGGATTTAGCTCCCAACACCCCTCCTCCCCGGATATCAATAAAATACTTTCAGGTGCGCTACTTCAAGCAATTGTATGAGTCCCTTAAAACGCTGTTACCGCCTCCAGTTTTTGTTCAGGATATACCTGACCCTGACTGGGTGGCATAGGGTTGTATACCCAGTCGACATCCATGCTCCCGCATTCCAGTCCTGCAATAGTTTTAAATCCCTTAAAAACACCTCTCAGCAGTACCATCTGCATTTCCAGGGACATACAGAAGAGGGCCACCACCGTATCCTGCGTGACGGCCTTAAGGTCTTTTTCGTAAACCGATGAGGCGAAAATTATACGGTCACCGCCCGTGGTCTGCGCCTGAATCACCGGTGTAATAACAGGATACCCATCTTTATCGACATACGACAGGAATTTAAGATTATCGATTTTGTCGATCAGCCTGTGTGTTAATGGATTGATAACTTCCCTGCCTGCGCCTTTGCCTGCCAGCGTTTTAGCTGCAATCGTTTTAACCGCTGCCAGGATAATGCCGCCCATGGGTAGAGGTTCTTTGCCACGATGCTCAACTAAATCCAAATAATATACCGTGTGTATGCCGAAATACGCATTGTAGCGAAACATGGGGTTGCAATTAAGCTGTTCGTATTCTTTTCCCGCTGTGGCCGTATTCACGAAGTTTGCCTTGCCGCGCCACATGTTTTTATCCAGTGTCATAATCAAAAATCCTGTTTTCTGGTTACTCCGGATATTAACCTTGCTCAGCCCCTCGGAGAATTGTCCCCAATAAAGCTGCCCGGG
>CAYVBI010000065.1:0-10089 GCA_964448985.1 uncultured Dehalococcoidales bacterium | reverse complement strand
GCATCTTCGGCCAGTGCGTAAAGTGCTGCCTGCGCCTGTAGCCCATGACGGCCGTTTGCCCGGCAGACACAGCCGCCATATAGAGCGGGTATTGTACGATCAACAGGCAGATAGTGACCATGGTCATGCCGATGATCACGCACCAGGGGGTCTCCCTGATAAAAATGAAGAGGAGACCAAAGAAAGCAGCCAAGACCACAGGCCCCTGCCATCCGGTCAGCGCCAGCCAGGTACCGTAAACCACCGCCACACCGGTTCCCCCGTTGAATCGCAGGAACGGTGTAAAAATGTTGCCTACCAGCGGCGCCAGCGCCACCGGGATCATTGCCAGGCCTGCTATATGTGAGACCTGCTGGGCAAGCCATACGGGCAGAGTCGCCTTGAATGCGTCCAGCAGAATTGCCAGGACATATAGCACAGGCCCGCCGGCATTATAGACATTGGTGGCGCCAGGGTTACCATCTCCATACCGCCTGATATCCTTACGCAGGAACATGCGCCCCACCCAATACGAGAAGGGTAGGCACCCCAGCAGCAGGCCCGCTACCGTCCAGGTCGCTACTTCCACCGTCCAACCCATGATACCCTAAGCATAATACATACCGGCCCGCGTTTTCCAATCGACTAAAAAGGAAAGGCCAACTGATCGTTCGCAGGCTGTTGTCTCTTCACGATCAGGTAGGCCGCCAGCGCCGTGCACAGCGCCAGGCCGAGCAGTACTGCAATGGTGTAGATCAGGCCTATGCGGACGGACAGCACCTGGTAGATGCCGATAAACCCGAATGCCGCGAATACCGATGCCGCGACCCACTTTTCTGAGGATCATTCTATCCAGGTCAAGCCGGCGGGTCTCCTGCGGATGCCTCGGCAGTATTTATATTTAGGATACCCCAGCACCATGGAGGCTAATACCATGTTATTTTCAGGCACCTTGAACATTTTTCTCAGCTCCGAATTCCTGTTTACGGCAGGCGGTATGAGGCCGATAGCGCAGGCGCCCAGTCCCAGCGAATGAGCAGCAAGCAGCCCGAAGGCCAGTGCAATAAAGATATCCTCATTGCGGACGGGCGCATGGAAAAGAAACAGACATGGGGCGCCACGCGCAATGGTATCTTCGGTCCCTGCCTTTAAACCCGGCATCCTGAACTTCATTAAAGGCAACACATGCGTGTTGAGCACCTGGGAAGTGTCTTTCCCCACCTTCCACTTCAAAATGGTACTTGCGACTGGATTGGCCTGCATTTTGATCAGGCTGGCGTACATTTCGGCCATAAGCGGAACGGCGCGCTGTATCAGTTCACGATTGTTAACCACCGTCAGCTCCACCGTGAGCGGGGTAAAACCGGGCGGCGCAAAGGTTATGGCCTGCACGATCTTCTCCAGCAGTTCCCGCGGTACGGGCCTGTCCTGGAAATTGCGTATGGAGCGGCGGGAACTGACCAGGCCACAGAAAGCTTCCTGCCAGCCCTCCTTGCGTTGTGGCATCTCGAAGAAGTCTTTTTCGTAAGAAAGACCTTCGATGCGGATGGACTTTGTGGGGCAGGCGGCCATGCACTGACCGCAGCGAATACACAGACGTACACGCTCAAGCAGAAACCTGGCTTCCTCGTCCGCTCTTATTATTCCGGCCGGGCAAATATCAGCGCAGAGGTGGCATTTCTTACACGTCGACAAATCGACCGAGTGTGTGGCCGGCGCAGACGCCCCATCATTTTTTACCATCGCTATGCCATTATTTAAGTCCATTAATAGCCTCCCGGTGAATATACCGTCAGGCAGATATCCTGCCATCGGGCAATGATAAGGTAAATATTATGTGGATTTCAAATTCACCGGCTCTATCTACATTAAGAATATCACCATCGGCAATGACATAGCATTGATTTAATTAACATTTTGTGATACGTTGCTATTAGGCCAATTCCGATTAAATTAGGGCTTATATCTAATTTATAGATAGGAGAACTAATATGGCAATACGCAAGAAGGTGGATGATAGTGGTATGAGAAAAACAGGTATGGCAACAGAAGGCTCTGATGTGCGGAATGGAGGCAGATCTGCCGTAATGGGAAATCCAACAACCGAGGGAGGAGAACGTGTCGATCAGATAAGGGAGATCCTCTTCGGCGCTCAGCGGCAGGAATACGAAAAAAGGCTTACCCAACTCGAAGAGCTACTGGTTCAGAATATTTCCGAGCTGAGCAAGGAAACTACCGGTAAGTTTACCAGCCTGCAGCGGGAAAACGATAAAAAGTTCGCAAGGCTGGAGGAACTGCTTGTAAAAAGCATCTCGGATATAAGCCATGAGTTCGAGCGGAAAATCGATTTGCACAAAGGAGAGAATGATAAAAGGTTCCAGCAACTGGAAGAGCATTTCACTCAGGCCATATCGGAGCTTAAAAAGGAGACCGGGCAGCAGTTCAGTTCGCAGAAAGACGAATACGTTCAAAAATTAACTAGCATGGAAGACAAACTAGCCAAAGCTACTGCCGATATTAGCAAAAGGATGGATGCCGATGTCGCATCCCTGACCAGGGATATCGCAGCTGCCAGATCTGAATTTGCTCGCAACCTGGAGCAACTCGATATGCACAAAATGGACCGTTACTCCATGGCAAAGTTACTGCATAACGCTGCAACAGGTATTGAAGGCAAAGAGCATAAGACTGATACCGGGGGAAAATAACCATGTCCGACGCTTCAGTGGGAAATGGAGGCGGAGATAAAATGCACAGTGCGGACGAATTGAATTCGCTGCGCACGCTGATACTGGCCCCCGAGCAAATGGAAATAAGCGAACTAAAAGATCGGCTGAATGATCCTGAGATCCGAGCCGAAGAGCTGAGCAGGATTATCGCCGAGGCGATAGTAATCAGGGCATCCAAAGACCGCAAACTCGCTACGGCCCTTTTGCCCACCATTGAAGAGGTCATCAGGGACTCGGTCAAACGGGATCCCAAATTCCTGGCAGATTCGATATTTCCGATTATCGGTCCTGCTATCCGCAGGTCGATCGCGGAATCCCTGAGGGCAATGGTTGAATCCATGAATACCACGCTTGAGCACACTTTTAGCTGGCGCGGCATCAAGTGGAGAATTGAGTCGATCAGGACGGGAAGGCCATTTGCTGAAATTGTCCTCATGCACACCCTTGTTTACCGCATGGAACAGATATTTCTTATTCACAAGGAAACAGGACTGGTACTGCAACATGTAGCCGCCGAATCGGTTGATTCAAAAGATGCCGACATGGTTTCGGCCATGCTTACGGCGATCCAGGACTTTGTCAATGATTCATTTTCAGCTAAAGAGGACAGCTCCCTGCAAAATCTCAACATGGGCGAACTAACTATCTTGGTGGAGCAAGGCCCAAGAACAATACTGGCATCTGTTATCAGGGGCACTCCACCCCATGAATTAAAAACCGTGCTGAAAGAGATTCTGGAGAATATCGAGTTTGAATACAATTCAGCGCTCAACACTTTCAAAGGTGATGCTGCGCCTTTCGAACCTTGCAAAACGGATCTCAAGTATTGCCTTACACAGGCTCAAAAAACTGATGGGAAAAAGGATAAGCCAATAGCAGTTCCAACAAAAATCGCAGCTACCAAGGGGAAAAAGGATAATCCAGTACTATTTATCTATATCGCGGCAGCAGTTTGTATTGCAATAATAGCTGTCGGATTTATTTTATCGAATTTGTAACCGGACTCGTTTTTTTCTACATTAAATATGAGTATGCGGATCTATTAAAACAAATTAAGGAAGACGTAACACCATGATTCAGAAAAAGATATGCATGTTAGGTTCATTCGCTGTCGGTAAGACCAGCCTTGTCCGCCGGTTCGTGGAAAACATGTTCTCCGACAAGTATATGACCACCATCGGCGTGAAAATAGATAAGAAGATCATTAATATACAGCAGCAGAGCCTGACACTCATCATCTGGGATATCGCCGGTGAAAATGGCTTCCATCAGATACAGGGCACTTATCTACGCGGTATGTCCGGCTACATACTGGTGGCGGATAAAACCCGGACAAGTACTCTCGATAACGTTATCAATATCCATAAAACTGTCGGGCAGGCTTTTCACAATGTTCCATGTGTCCTGCTTATGAACAAGATGGACCTCACGGGGCAGTGGGATATACAGGAATCGACGATTGATAAGATGCAGCAGGAGAGTTGCGACATTTTCAAGACCAGCGCCAAAACAGGGCAGAATGTTGAGGAAGCGTTCAACAGGCTGGCTTTAAAAATGCTGGAGCCATGAGTTTAGCTGTCTTTTTACGATTCAATGTACGATCCCCTTTTGATTAAACTCCTGGATGCACTCAACCTGGCTGTTTTCGAACATATTAAAGACCGCTCCTTCAAACTATTGTCCTATAAGACTGCTTGGTTGTCTTATCTCTTTCCGGATATAGCTGATGCGGATAATATTGCACGCTTAGATGAACTCGACTACCTGGGCAATTTTATTACCGACGCAATCGCCTTTTGGCAGTCCGGGTCTTCCGCAAAGCTTAATTCGGGTATCTGGAGCGAGGTTGTCCCATCCGGTGAAGCACACTGGTTTGAATCGAGCGCACTGAATTTGGATGCCAAAAGAATTCTCATCGTGAAAACTCACGGTTGCGAATTCACCACGGCCCAGATGAGAGAGCAGGCAGCTAAAGATAACCTGTTAGCCTTTGAAGACCTGTTTAGAACGGAAAAAGACCTGGAAAAATACAGCAATCTGCTGGAGGAAGAGGTTAATAAGCGGACAGCTGATCTAAGGGAAAGGGTCAAGGAACTCAACTGCCTTTACAACATATCGCGCATGATAGGAGAAAAAACCATATCGTTAGATACTATATTCAGAGACGTGGTTAATCTAATTCCAGGCGGCTTCCAGTATCCTGAAATAACCTGCGCTCAACTCCAGATCGGCGATAATTTGTACGCAACGCCGAACTGGCTTGAGACTTCCAGTAAGCTGTCCAACACGATCGTAATTAATGATAATGAGATAGGTCACCTGGAGGTATGCTATATCGAAGAAAAGCCCGAGCGTGACGAAGGGCCTTTTCTCAGAGAGGAGCGCATCATGCTGGCCGCCATTTGCGAGCGCCTGGGTCGAGTCATAGCGCGCTATGCCGCGGAAAAAGCAGCAAAGGAAAGCCAGGAAAAACTTCAGCAAAGTTATAAGGTATTAAACAAAACCTTTGACGACACAATACTGGCATTCAGCACGATTGTTGAAATCAAGGACCGGTATACAGCGGGTCACCAGATCCGAGTCGCCAGGCTTGCGGAGACGATCGCGAAGGAAATGCACCTGGATGATGAACAGATACGTATCACCCGCATCGCCGGACTTATTCACGATATAGGGAAGATATATGTGCCGGCCGATATACTCTCACGGCCGGGGAGACTGAGCGACCTGGAGTTTGAAATTATAAGGACTCATGCGCAATATGGCTATGATATTTTAAAGACCATAGATTTTCCGTGGCCGATAGCGCAGGTTGTCTTGCAGCACCATGAAAAACTGGATGGCTCCGGTTATCCCAACGGGATAAAGGGAGAGGACATATTATTATATTCAAGGATTCTCACGGTGGCTGATGTAGTCGAAGCCATGGCTTCACACCGTCCCTACAGGTCGGCACTGGGTTCAGATAAGGCATTGGAGGAGATATCACAGAATAAAGGCAAGCTATATGATCCGGATGCTGTGGATGCCTGCCTGAAGCTTTTCACAGAAGAGGGTTTTAAATTCGAAGAATAACTCTAATTAAAGTAAAATGGAGTTATGCCGATGCCATGTGGTGGTGTGAGGAGCGTGGCGCCGCTTGCGGCTTCACGCGTGATGTACCTTAGCTGGCGCCTCGTGGGCTTTTCTCTTATTCTTATTCTAATTCTGTTTATTTCCATAGCAAGTGCGGCAGTTGCGGCAGATGATCCAAAAACCATAAGGGTCGGGATATACGAGAATCAACCGAAGATCTTTACCGACGATCAGGGAAACGCCTCAGGATTCTGGCCGGACATTATAGAGGACATTGCTTCAGATGAAGGTTGGGCAGTAGAGTATAAACACGGCACATGGTCCGAGTGTCTGAGCATGCTTGAGAATAATGAGATAGACATTATGCCGGACGTGGCCTACACAGAAGAGAGAAATAACAAATACGCTTTGTCACATGAAACCGTGTATATAAGCTGGTCAAGGGTTTATACGCGAAAAGGAGTCGATATAAACTCAATCCTTGACCTCGAAGGTAAAAACATAGCGGTTTTAAAAGGCAGCATCAACGTTGAAGGATCCGATGGAATAAAACAGCTTATAAGGTCATACAATATTAATTGTACCTACACCGAGGTGGATAGTTATATCAGGGTTTTTGAGCTGGTTGAACGAGGAGAGGCAGATGCGGGAGTTACCAGTAAGGACTTTGGCTATCAACATGAGACAAATTACGATGTTGTTAAAACTTCCATCATATTCCAGCCTGCGCTTCTCTACTTCGCTTTCACAAAGGATTCCAGCTTGACACCGTCTCTAATAGAGAAAGTAGATCGCCGCGTGAAAGCATTGAAGCAGGACAATAATTCAATCTATTACAGGTCACTGGATAAATGGCTGTCAGTAAAGCCCGCTGAGAAACCCGTGCTTCCAGGCTGGGTAATCGGGACACTGGCAGGTATTGGGGGTCTCGTTCTCTTGTTTGCCGGGGGAAGTTTTATCCTGAGGTCCCAGGTTCAATCCAGGACAAGAGATCTGACAGAGGAGATCGCAGTCCGCAGGCGGGCGGAGGAACAGCTGGCGAAATACCGGTATCGCCTGGAGAAACTGGTCGAGGAAAGGACGGCTGAGCTGGAACAAAAATACCTGGAATTGGCAGTGGTTAACTGCGAACTGCTTGACGCAAAGGAAGCGGCTGAGTCAGCCGACCGGGTCAAGTCTGCATTTCTGGCCACCATGTCCCACGAGTTGCGTACACCGCTCAATTCCATTATCGGTTTCACGGGAATACTGCAGCAGGAGCTGGTCGGACCCCTGAACGAGGAACAGAAAAAGCAGATGGGGATGGTACGCAGCAGCTCTGCGCATCTGCTGAACCTGATAAACGACGTACTGGATATCTCGAAGATCGAAGCCGGCCAATTAACAGTAGCCAGGGAGCCCTGCGACATGCAGGCAGCAATCGAAAAGGTTACCCGGAATATGCAGCCACTGGCAGATAAGAAGGGACTTGCCCTGGTAGTTGAGATCGCTCCGGACGTTGGGACAATTACGAGCGATCAAAGGCGTGTAGAGCAGGTCATATATAACCTCATCAGCAATGCTATCAAGTTTACCGAGCATGGCCATGTCCGCGTGGAGTGTTATCTCAAAGACGGAGAGCTTATAACCCGTGTCATCGATACGGGTATCGGGATTAAAAATCAAGATATGGACCAGCTGTTTAAACCGTTCTACCAGATCGACAGCGGCCTGGTCCGGCAGTATGAAGGCACAGGGCTGGGGCTATCGATCTGCAGCAAAATCCTTGACCTGCTGGGAGGCAGGATCTGGGTTGAGAGCGAATTGGGAAAGGGCAGCATCTTCAGTTTCGCGCTCCCCGTGGAGATGTAGTTATGACTAAAGGCAAAATACTGTATATAGAGGACAACGAGCAGAATTATTACCTTGTAAACATCTTGTTGAAAACGCGAGATTACGAAGTGCTCTGGGCGCAGGATGGACAGGAGGGCATCGATAAGGCTGATCAATCAAGGCCGGACCTCATCCTGCTGGATATCCAGTTGCCGGTCATGGACGGCTACGAGGTTGCAAAAAGGCTGCGCAGCAATCTCGAGTTAAGCAAGATACCCATCGTAGCCGTAACTTCCTACGCCATGAGCGGCGACCGAGAGAAAGCATTAAGCGCAGGTTGCAACGGCTACATAGAAAAACCGATCGACCCGGACACCTTCCTGGCACAAATCGACGGGTATTTCCCGGGTGCCGATTCTGGAGGGAACACGAGATGACCAGGATATTAATTGCAGATGACAACGCCCAGAACCTTTATCTGATGGAAACAGTCCTGAAAAACCATGGCTATGAGGTCGTCTCAGCCAGGAACGGGATCGAGGCAATTGAACTGGCGCTTAAGAACCCGCCTGACATGATAGTCACAGATATACTCATGCCGGTTATGGACGGTTTTGAACTGTGCCGGCGCTGGAGAGTGCATGAACTGCTGAACCAGATTCCGTTTATCTTTTATACTGCTACGTACACCGATCTCAAGGATGAGCAGTTCGCCCTCAGCCTGGGCGCCGATCGATTTTTAATCAAGCCGCAACAGCCCGAGGTAATCCTGAAAATTGTGCAGGAAGTCCTGTCCAAACCACGCAAAGCCAGGCAAGCTTCCCGTAAGAAATCCCCTGAAAACGAGACGAAAGTACTGGAGCAATATAATGAGGTGCTCTTCCGCAAGCTGGAAAAGAAGGTCAAACAACTGGAAGATGTGATAGAAAAACAGCAGAAGACAGAGACTGAGCTGCGGGAGAGCGAACTGAAATATCGTACTCTCATTGCCCATAGTCCGGACGGAATATTCATTGTCGATCTGAACGGTAATTTCCTGGCGGTCAACAGGATCATGTGTGAAAGCCTGAAATACAGCGAAATGGAACTTCTTTCGATGGGCATCTGGGACATTGTTCCCGAACAATATGTAGATCAACATAAAAAGAGAATGGTCGATATAGTAACGGGGAAAGCTCCTAATGAAGCTGCCGAATACGTAGTGAGGGGAAAGGACGGGAATCTGTATAGCGTTGAAATCCTCTCAGCTCCTTACTATGAAGGGGGAAAACTGGTCGGTTTTCAAGGAATTGCACGTGACATTACCGAGCGCAAAAAGGCGGATGAATTGCTCAGAGCATCAGAGGAAAAATACCGCTCGCTGGTAGAGAATATCAACGACGTCTTTTACACGCTGGATAGCCAGGGAAACATCACCTATGTCAGCCCGGTGGTTGAGCGACTGAGCAAGTACAAGGCCGGTGACTTAATAGGAAAGCCTTTCACTTCGATTATTTACCCGGATGACCTGCCTGACGTTTTACAAAGTTACAACCGTCTGATATCCGGTCAACTGGAGCCGTCGGAATTCCGCATATCGGACAAAGACGGCAAAATCATATTCGTGCGCACGTCCAGCCACCCCATCTATGAAGACGGAGAGATCGTGGGCATCACAGCCCTAATAATGGATATCACCGAGCGCAAGCAGGCTGAGCAAGACCTGATAAAAAGCTACCGGCAGACCAAGAAAACATTGGACGATGCCATCAATACTATGGCTAAAATCGTGGAAATGAGAGACCCCTACACCGCTGGCCATCAACACAGGGTGGCTGATCTGGCAATTGCAATAGCAAAGGAAATTGGGTATGGGGACGATCAGATCGAGCAACTCTATAGGGCGGCCGTGATCCACGATATCGGTAAAATCTATGTGCCTTCCGACATCCTGAGCAAACCGGGTAAGTTGAACACTGTCGAGCTCAACCTGATAAAGACCCATGCACAGGGTGGCTTCGAGATTATGAAAAATATGGATTTCCCGCCTGCTGTTGCGCTGTCCGTCTTGCAACATCATGAAAGATTGGACGGTTCGGGTTATCCCAACGGGCTTAAAGGTGAGGCCATATCCCGGGAAGCACTGGTTCTCGCTGTGGCTGATGTGGTTGAAGCTATGTCTTCCTATCGACCATACCGGCCCGCCCTGGGCATAGATGAGGCGCTGAAGGAGATATCAGAGAATAAGGGCAAACTTTATGACGTTGATGCTGTGGATGCCTGCCTGAAACTTTTCACAGAAAAGGGTTTTAAATTCGAGACATGATTTTAAATGACTCAAGATGACCCTTGTTTAATAGTATGAGCCGATGATGTCTGAGATCAAGACGCCGCTGCTCCCGCATCCCGTAATCGATCTTATGAGCGCCGGGCTGCTAAACCCGGGGTCATGTCACTAATACCCGGTTAAATGTTCGATTGCCTGTGATCGAGTTTGACTGACAATTCATTCGGT
>CAYVBI010000064.1:0-10131 GCA_964448985.1 uncultured Dehalococcoidales bacterium | reverse complement strand
GCTGTCTTTTATCTATCTTAGCACCGCTGGCAATAATGCTGTTAATAATGATCGCGCCCTCGGCGACCGTTATGTCGTCCCAGAGAAGGGAATTTTCAATGACCGCGCCGCTGGATATCCGGCAGCCGCGTCCCATTACAGTCGGCCCTGCGATACGTGCCTCTGCGCCCACCGTGCATCCTTCTGCCAGCATGACCGGTCCGGTCAGATGGGCAGAGGGGTGGATCTCGCACCCTTCCTCAACGATTATATCCCGGGCCACGTGCAGGGGAGAGGAGCAATTGCCCAGCAGTAAATCGCTGTTAACACGGTGGTATTGCTCGGGCGTGCCCATATCGATCCAGTACGCCCGGTTGTGAAAGGCGTAAAAAGGTTCGCCCTCCTTGAGTAAACGGGGGAATACACCGTTTTCGAACATGTAGAACTGATCATTGGGAACGTAATCCAGCACTTCCGGCTCAAGTATGTATACTCCCGCATTGATCCAGTGGCTGGTAACATCTTCCCATTTCGGCTTCTCTATGAAACGCAAAACTCGCCCTGACTCATCCGTTTCGACCACCCCGAACCTGGTGGGGTCCTCCACGTGCGTGAGCGCAATAGTCGCCGTCGCTTTATTGTGCAGGTGCTGCCTGTACATCTCGGAATAATCGAGATCGGAGAAGCAGTCGCCGTTGAGAACGAAGACGGATTCTTTTGTGTGGCGGCCTGCGTTCTTTACGGCGCCGGCTGTGCCCAGCGGCTTCTCTTCCAGGCTGTATGTCAGCTTGACGCCCAGCCCGCCACCGTCCTTGAAATATGCGTAAATAGAGTCGGGCTTGTAGCCCATGGCCAGCACTATCTCGTCGATCCCGTGCAGGGCCAGCTTGCGTATAACGTGCTCTATGAAGGGCCTGTTGGCTACAGGGACCATCGGTTTGACTACTGAATAGGTCAGCGGACGCAGCCGGGTGCCCTCGCCGCCTACAAGAATAATTGCCTTCATATCAGGGTAATGGACTAATTTTAAACCGTTTGAATCTGATGGGCAAACATGGAGTGTCTATATTCGTGCCTGTGTGAGAGATGACAGGTACATGCTCATATCTCGTAAGTTTCGTCGAACTCGCGTTTGATCTTGGATTCGGCCTGTTTGAGATCGTCTTCCGGCGGGATCAAACCCGCTGCGCTCTCCAGCCGCTGAATACGTTCATCCAGTTTATCGTGCTCCGCCAGCACCAGGCGGATGGCCTCGGCCACGGGATCGGGAAGGCGGTTGTGGTCCAGGTCGATGCCGTGGTCCCTCATTTCTTCAACGATGCGTCCCGGCACGCCTACCACGGTTGCCCCGGGGGGCACTGATTTGATCACCACCGATCCGGATCCGATCCTGGCGCCGTCACCCACGGTTATGGCGCCCAGCACGATAGCGCGCGAGCCGATGACGACATTATTGCCGATCGTGGGGTGCCGCTTCTTTTTATAAAGGGTGGTACCCCCCAGCACTACGCCCTGGTACATGAGGACATCATCCCCGATTTCGGAGGTCTCGCCGATCACCACTCCTGCGCCGTGATCGATAAAGAAACGCCGGCCTATAATAGCCCCGGGGTGTATCTCGATCTGCGTGAAAAAGCGGTTGAACTGTGAGATCAGGCGGGCTGTGAAATAGCACCTGTGGCGGTAAAAGAAGCTGGCTGCACGATGCCACCACAGCGCGTGCAGCCCGGGGTAGAGAAAAAAAACCTCCCAGGCGCTGCGCGCCGCCGGATCGCGCTCCATGGCGGCTCGGATGTCTTCTCGCATCAGCTTAAAGCAGGAGCACATGGCAAAGTAATTATACGTTATTTTCAATCGTACTACATTCAATTGACCGCTTTTTAATAACTGTGATAACCTTAAAACGGAATTGCCGAGATGTGTGGTGATAGCAGGATGGACTTTAGACCAGTTTGACCGGGTTCGATTCCTGGACCGGCAGCCAGGCCACTCCTGCTGTTTTCTGGTAGATCATGATGATTGAAGTACTGCAAAATAAGAACTCTGCCACCAGGTTTCAAATCATGGCGGAAATCGCTTCGGCGGGACCCAATATCCATCAAAAAAATATCGCGCTCAAACTCGGCATCAGCCCGCAGGCGGTCTCGGAATATATCAGGCAACTAACGGACGAAAAGCTGCTTGCGGCCGAAAGCCGTTCATCGTACAAAATCAGCATCGAGGGCGTCAACTGGATGCTCAAAATGCTCAGGGAACTCAACGATTTCCTGGCTGAGGCAACATCGGCGGTTAAAAATATCACCACCTGTGCTGCCATTGCGGAGAACGATATCGCCAGGGGCCAGGCTGTCGGCCTTCAGATGAAGGGCGGATTATTAATCGCCACTACGAAAAAAGGAGAGGGGGCAAGGGGAATAGCGGTGACGGCCGCTAAGGCCGGCGAGGATGTCGGCATCTCTCACATAGAAGGGCTGGTATCATTGAACAAAGGCAAGATTACGCTGCTTGAAGTGCCGACCGTCCAAAAAGGCGGGTCCAGGAAAATAGACATTTCCAGGCTGAAGGCCCTTGTGGCCGACCGGCAACAGATAGGCGCCATAGGGATGGAGGCGCTCGCCTCATTGAGAAAGGCCGGCATTGAACCCCGCTACCTTTACGGGGTAGCCGACGCGACCATCGAGCTTGCCAGGTGCGGGTTGCCCGTCACCATAGTGTCTGCGTCGGATGCAATACCCGACCTGATCAAAAAACTGCGCGAGAGCGACCTTGATTACGAGATGGTGAACCTGGCGTCCAAGAGCTCCTCTCACAGAGAGTAACATCCTCACCTGCTATACTCATTGACAATTTTACTCAGCCGGCCATATAATATCAACCAGACTTGATAATACACAAGTATACTTGATATGATAAAAACCGGCATTGTAGTCCTGGTGCATGGAAGCCGCGGTAAGCTCGGCAAAGGCGAGGTGGAATCGGCATTAGAAATAATTGTGGAGGGGCTGAAGCCATGCCTGGCGCCGGGCGTAGAAGTAGTCGGGGCCGCCCTTCAGTTCAATCAACCTGCGCTGGAGGAAGCTGTGGAGGTACTGTGTTCCCGGCAGGTCAAGCGCATTATCATAGTACCCTATTTCCTGTTCGCGGGCCGTCATATAACCGAACATGTTCCGCAGGCGCTGTCCGATTTACAGCATTTGTATCCTGATACCCGCTTCATCGTGGCCGAAGCTATGGGCCTGGATGAGTCTTTCATAGGTTTGCTGGCAAGGCGGGTCATCAAGGCGGCGCCTGACCTTGGACTCATTTCAGTCAACGCCCGTGGAAAATCAATAGAAACTGAGAGCATGCAAATGGTCGACAGCCTCCTTCCGCCGCTGCCCGCCATGCACGATGAAGAAATGGCGGTTATAAAACGGTTGGTACATGCCAGCGGCGATATCGAGGTCGCCAAACTGGCTAAATTCAGCGCCGATGCCGTTTCCGCCGGAGTCCGCGCCATTACCCTGGGAAGTCCAATATTCACAGATGTTCGTATGATCATGACCGGTATCGACCTGCGCCTGGCTGACCCCTTTGGCTGCACCGTAACCTGCGCGCTTGACTCAAGGGAAATCGGAGTCCGGGTGGAGACGGGGGAGATTACACGTACAGCGGCAGGAATGAAGAATTTAGGTGGCAAGCTGGATGGTGCCATAGTTGCCATTGGAAACGCCCCGACGGCCCTGTTTGCCCTGCTCGAGTTAGTAGATGACAGGTCTATCAGGCCTGCTTTGATAGTCGGTATGCCGGTGGGCTTTGTAAAAGCCGCTGAGTCGAAACTGGAATTGATGAAACGTGATATCCCGTATATCACGGTCACCGGCACTCGCGGCGGCAGCGCACTGGCGGCAGCCGCCGTCAACTCGTTATTAAGAATCGCCCGGGATCAGCATCCAATGGCACAAATAACATAGAAAGGAGAGTAGAACACATGCAGCTAAATAGATACCGATGGGTCACAAAGTGCCTGCCGGTGGCAGCAATAAGTGCATTATTTATTTTTCTTTTCCTGCCTGCTCCGGCCTATGCCATGCACATTGCGGAGGGAATATTACCGTTCTATCCCGCTGCTGCCTGGTACGCGTTATCCGCCGTCTTCGTAGGTATCGGTATTTACATGATAAAAAGAAAGACGAAAGAAAACCGGGCCGTCATGCCGTTGCTGGGGATAACAGGGGCAGCCGTTTTTCTGATTTCCTGCCTGCCTATCCCTGTTCCAATCGCCGGGACCTGTTCCCATCCCTGCGGTACTCCGATGGCGGCAATACTGGTGGGGCCCTTCATCAGTACTGTGCTGGCGGCCTTGGCCCTGCTCATCCAGGCGCTATTCCTCGCGCACGGCGGGTTCACCACCTGGGGCGCCAACATCTTTTCAATGGGCGTCATGGGCTCATTTGTAGGCTTCGGAAGCTTTGTTTTGTTTCGACGACTACACGCGCCTATATTCATCGCTGCCTTCGCCGCCGGGCTCTTCGGTGACTGGGCCACGTATGTCACAACTGCGTTCGAATTAGCCTCGGGCCTGGGCACTGACGGTTCGCTTTGGACCATGTTTGCAACCATTTTAATCGCTTTTGCTCCCACGCAAATACCGCTCGGTATTTTAGAAGGATTGTTTACCGGCGGTGTCGTGAGTCTCATCTACCAGCAGCGGCCGGAGTTGTTGGATTTCAGGCTGGCAACTGCCGGCATCGTAAAAAAAATGGTTAAGGGAGGAAATGCGTGAACAATATTGCTGGTAAGCTAAGTGTCGGGCTATTGATCATCATTGTACTGGTAGCGTTGTCTTATTGGACGGTTACCATGTTTAGCCGAGCTGACGTAAATGCTGAGGGCAAATGGGCCGGCGTCGATGAGACCGTGATAGAAAAATATGCGGCGGCAGCCGGCAGGGAGCCGCTGGAGCCCCTGATCAACACCGACCAGGGAGACCTGCTGTTGTTTGTATTTGCCCTGTCCGGCGCTGCCGGCGGTTTTGTTGCCGGCTATTGCTGGCGCATGCTGATACATGAGAAAAAAAGAATAATCGGGCCCAGTTCATAGAGATATGTTGCTTGAATCCGGATATTACTCCGACAATTTCGCACGTAAGCAGAATTTCGCGAGCAGCATCGACGCGCGCATAAAAATAGCCTTTGTTGCTTTTGCCTTGATTTTGAATATTATAAGCCCGGGCTATAGTGTATCTATTTGCCTTCTGTTATTTTGTTTAACGGTATTATCGGCTATTCGGGTGCCTCCACGATTATTGTTAATCAGGCTGAGCATTCCTTTCTCCATGGTTTTCGTCCTGCTCGTAACGCAGGTTTTTCTCTACGGGCAAACTCCCCTTTTTCAAATTAACATCGCGGGGTGGGTGCTCTCAGGCTATACCGAGGGATTAATGCGCGGAATAACGCTTGTACTGCGTGTCCTGGCCGGGATATCCCTGATTCTTCTACTCAGCATGTCTACGACTGCAGACCGGCTCTTTAAGGCCGCCGCCTGGTTCAGGGTCCCAGGCACATTTGTTGAAATCGGCCTGTTGATCTACCGCTACATATTTGTACTGGGCGAGGAATTTATCCGGCTTCAGGACGCCCAGAGAACCAGGCTGGCAGGTAACGGCTGGCGCCGGGGGATGAGGGCCGCCAGTGTGCTTGGCGCCAGTATTATCCTGAGATCGTACGACCGTGCCGCGAGGGTGTTCGAGGCAATGACGGTGCGCGGCTACGTCGGCCGGCCGACATACGGCAGCCTCGATTTCAGGCTGAAGGATGCTCTTGTTGCGGCGCTTCTCGCCGCTGTCCTGGCTGGTTTATTCGTTGTGGGGCGGACCGTATGATCAGCGCCAGAGCTTTAACTTACAGCTATGGAGATGGAACCAGGGCGGTGGTCGATCTTGACCTCCGGGTGGAACGCGGAGAGTTCACTGCCGTGATGGGCGCCAACGGGTCCGGGAAGACTACTCTGCTCAAACTGCTGATAGGACTGCTCAAGCCTGCCTCCGGCAGCATTTTGCTGGAAGGCAGGGAACTGCGCACGTTGAAGGACACTGAGATCTTTCAGCGGATAGGCATGGTATTTCAGGATCCCAACGATCAACTTTTTGCCCCCACGGTTGAAGATGATGTTGCATTTGGCGTTATGAATCTTGGTGTACCGCGGAGTGAGACCGCCCGCATCGTAGACAGCACCTTGGACACCCTCGGTATATCCGGTCTTAGACACAAGGCTGTTCATGCGTTAAGCTTCGGCCAGAAACGGCGTGTCGCCCTGGCCGGAGTCCTGGCTATGAAACCATCGGTGATCCTGCTCGATGAGCCGACAGGGGGACTGGACCCCCTGGGAGTTACTTCTATCATGTCGCTCCTGCATAACCTCAACAGGGAGCACCGAATTTCCATGATCATGGCCACACATGATATAGACCTTGTGCCGCTATTTTGCGACAGCATGGTTATTATGCATGGCGGGCGCGCGCTCACCCAGGGCAGGCCGTCTGACGTGCTGAAAAATACAGGCATCATCAGGCAGGCATCTCTCAGGCTGCCTAGAATAGCCCATCTTTTTGAGATACTCCGGGAGAAAGATAGATTCGCTGTTGACGCTCTGCCGCTTACCATCGGAGAGGCCAGGCGTGAATTGCTTGAGCCGTCCAAATCGAAGGCTGAGTCTATAACTGAAATAGCTGACCGACCTGAGGTACTATTATGACGAGGATGCTTAAGAAGTCCCTGCGAAAAGGCTACACCACGGGGGCCTGTGCCGCGGCCGCTGCCAGGGCTGCTGCTTCCGCCCTGTTAACGCAAATGCCTGTCAGCGAGATTACCATTACCCTCCCCGCCGGACAGCCGGCCTCGTTTAGAATCAGCCGGTGTGATTTCGATATGGACCGGGCTTGCTGTAGCGTGATCAAAGACGCGGGCGACGACCCGGATATCACTGACGGCATCGAAATCATGGCGACCGCGGCCTGGATGAAAAAACCGGGAATTAAGGTCATCGGGGGGCAGGGGATAGGGCGAGTAACCAAGCCCGGCCTGGATATCGCGATCGGCAGCCCGGCTATTAATTTGGTGCCGGAAAAGATGATTCGGCAGTCCGTCGAGGAGATAATGAAGGGTGCGCTTATGGGCAGGGGGATAGAATTGACCATAGCTGCTCCGCGCGGCGAAGAACTGGCAAAAAAAACGCTCAACTCCCGCCTGGGTATCATCGGCGGCATTTCCATTATCGGCACATCCGGGATAGTCATTCCATATTCCACCAGGGCATATACCGCCTGCATTTCAAAGTCCCTTGACGTGGCGGCGGCCTGCGGCTGCGAGACCATAGTGCTTTCGACAGGCAGGCGCAGTGAAAAATACGCGCAAAGGGAATTACGGCTGCCGGAGGAGTCATTCATTTTGGCCGGCGACTATATCGGATACACACTCAAAAATATTGCGCGCAGGGGTTTTCGCAAGGCTATAGTTTGGGGCATGATAGGAAAAATGAGCAAGCTCGCCGCCGGCAATCTTTACACCAATGTCAGCGATTCTTCAGTGGATATGGAGCTGATGACCGGTGTGGCACGGGAGTGTAACCTGCCGGAAAATATAATGGGCGTTTTAAGCGGGTCGGTCACGGCCAATCATTTCCGGAAACTGCTGCCGGCTGAATACGTCAATGTTTTCTGCGACAGACTCTCTGGAATTGCGGCCGATAAATGCTCCGCGGCCGTCGCCGCTAAGGTTATGGTAGAGTGTATAACCACAGACCCCGAGGGTACGGTCCTGGGAAGGTCCGATGCGCAAAGGTAAGGTCCAGATCATAGGAGTTTCACCGGAAGGAGCAGGCAGCCTGAGCCCGGCAGCACGTGCTGCCGTCAAGAGTGCTGAGCAGGTCTATGGAGGGGAAAGGCTGTTGAAACAGTTCAGCTTCCCGCACACTGAGACCATCGTAATTAATAATAATCTTTCGCAGGTAGTCTCCTCTATCAAAGCCAACCTGGGGATTAAGCGCATAGTGGTGCTGGCGTCGGGTGATCCCGGCTTTTTCGGCATAGCCAGGTACCTCGGCGAAAAACTGGGCAGGGAGACTATTGCTATCACTCCCGCTGTCAGCTCTATGCAGTATGCGTTCGCCAGGATCAAAGAGAGCTGGGAAGATGCCGCTTTCACCAGTGCGCATTCCGGGCCGATAGATAAAATCATCGAGACGGTCCGGAGTTCCCATAAAATAGCCATCCTTACGGGCCACAAAAACACTCCACGGCAAATCGCCGGGACACTTTTAGCGGCGGGCATCGACGATTGCCGCGTACATATCTGCCAGGACCTGGGGACAGTCGAGGAACGGATTGTAAGCACAAATCTCAGCGGAGTTAGCCGGCTGAAATTGTCCGCGCTCTGCGTCATGATTCTGCTCAGGGGTTACGTTCCTGAGGTTCAGGGCGCCCATCAGCTTCTCGGTATCGAAGAGGCCGGGTTTCAACAGAGGAAGAAGGGGTCTCTCATTACCAAGCATGAGATAAGGGCGGTCAGCCTGGCTAAGATGAGGCTGACCGAGTCCAGCATAATCTGGGACATAGGCGCGGGCTCGGGATCGGTCTCCATAGAGGCATCGCTCCTGGCGGGGAAAGGCCTTGTCTGCGCAATCGAAAAGAACTCTGCGGATGCCGCCATAATCCGGTGTAATATAGAGCGCTTCAAGCGTCCTAATATAAAACTAATACAGGCGGAAGCGCCTTCCGCCCTGGATGACCTGCCGCAACCGACGGCGGTTTTCATAGGGGGAAGCGGTGGAAAGCTGGCGCCGATACTGGATTGCGTCTGCGGACGCCTGGTCGGGGACGGCAGGGTCGTCTGCAACCTGGCGACCATGGAGAACGTAAATCTGGCTGCGGGCAGGCTTAAGGCTAGCGGATTTACGGCTGAGATCACCCTGGTTAGTGTGGCCCGCGGCCGAGATATTGCCGGCCTCACCAGGCTTGAGCCTTTGAATCCGGTGTTCATTGTCGCCGGAAGCAGGAGCGTGGTAAATAGTGGACATAAAAAACAAAAGTAAGCAAGTGGGACGGTTCTACGGGATCGGCGTCGGTCCGGGTGATCCGGAGCTCATCACCTTAAAGGCCAAACGCATCCTGTCCGGCGTGCCAGTTATTTTCGTTCCCAAGAAGGGAGAGGAAAGCACCAGCTACGCGCGGTCCATCATCTCGGGACTGATCAAGCCCGACCAGGAAGTGGTGGAACTCGTTTTCCCCATGCTGAGGGAACGTGATGATCTGGCCCCTCACTGGCAAAAGGCTGTGCAGAGCATTCGGGAGCGTCTGGAAAGGGGACAGGACTGCGCCTTCGTCAACCTGGGCGACCCTCTCCTGTACGGAACATTTATTAACGTGATCGACGCGCTGCGGGCCGGCTGTCCGGGGCTGGAAATCGAGGTCATCCCGGGTATCTCTTCGATCTCGGCCGCGGCTGCCCGTGCCCTCGTTCCGCTCGCCATCGATGACGACAGGCTGGCCATAATATCCGGCAGGTGCAGCGACAGCTTCACAAGAGATACTCTTTCCAATTTTGACACGGTCATCTTCATGAAGATATACAGGGTCTTCGATCACCTGCTGGCCATCCTCGAAGAGCTTAACCTGGTGCAAAACTGCGTATACATCGAGAGATGCACTACGGAGGATGAAAAGATTGTAACCGATATCAGTAAACTAAAGGGACAGAAACTCGATTATTTCTCGCTTCTGATCGTGAGGAAATAGGGAAATGGGCCAGGTGTATTTTATCGGCGCAGGACCCGGAGATGTGGAGCTTCTTACTATCAAAGCCCGCAGGATCATCGAGAAAGCGGACGTCGTCATTTATGCCGACTCCCTGGTCAACCCGGACATATGCTCATTTGCCGGCAAAGACGCACGCATATATAAAAGCGCGGGGCTCACGTTGCAGGAGACAACCGGAATAATAGCGGATGCTGTGAAAGGAGGAAAAACAGTCGCCCGCCTTCAGAGCGGTGATCCCTCGATATACGGGGCCATCGCCGAGCAAATGGCAATGCTTGACGAGAGGGGGATTGAGTACGAGGTCGTGCCCGGCGTAAGCTCCCTCTTTGCCGCCGCCGCACTGTTAAAAATAGAATTGA
>CAYVBI010000063.1:0-10150 GCA_964448985.1 uncultured Dehalococcoidales bacterium | reverse complement strand
ATCGTCACCGAGATGGTGCGCAAATATGTGGGCGCCGACGCCTTCACGGATGACGCCCCCGAAGGGGTTGAGCTTTGCAGGAAGCTGGCTGCGGCGGTGAAATAGATGATGAAAGAGACCATGACCCCCACAGAGCGTACCCGGGCTGCTATCAAGCTCGAGCCGTGCGACCGTGTCCCCGTCGCGCCGTTGATGGACGTGATGTTCCCGTCCCGGCATAAGGGCATGACGGTGGCCGAGGGCATCGCCCATCCGCGCAGGGGCTTCCAGGCCATGGTCGACACGTTCGATGACGTCGGCGGCTGGGATGCTATGATACTGCCCGGATACAGCCTGCCCGTACCGCCCTACATCGCCGCCGTGATGCAGGTGGTGATCGGCGACACCAGGTATCCCGGCAAGGAGCCGGGCTTTGCCGATGATTCGTCGCCACAGTTCATAGAGAAAGAGTTGCTTTCCATCGACGACTACGACGAGATTATTAAACTGGGCTGGACAGGTTTCGCCGAGAAGAACCTGGGCCGCTTTTTCCCCCTGGACCCGGAGCTGCTGCTGGCCTGGACCAAAAGGCAGATGGACCGCTACAAATCCGAGGGGGAATTATGGAAGGCGCGCAATATCCCCTCGCTTTGCGGCGGAATGGTGATGTCGCCGCTGATGTTCCTCTCCACCAGGAGGTCGCTGGTCTCGTTTACGCAGGACCTCTACCGGATGCCCGACAAGGTACAGGCGGTCATGGATGCCATGGTCGACGACCTGATCAAATTCGCCATCGAGGCGGCGCGTACCACCGGCATACCGGGCGTGGAGCTGATACTGGAGAGGGGCGGCTGTTTCTACTACCCGCTGAGGATATTCGAACGCTTTGAGTTCCGCTACATGAAGAAGATGGTGGACGCATTTGCCGCCGAAGGGTTCATCACGGTGATGCATTTGGACCAGGACTGGACGCTCAACCTGCCCTACTTCCTGGATCTGCCAAAGAAGATGTGCGTCTGCGAGCTGGACAGCACCACGGACATCTTCAAGGCCAAGGAGATACTCAAAGACCATATGTGCATCATGGGGGACGTCCCCGCCTCGCTCAACAGCATCGGGACGCCGGAAGAGATGACCGCCTACTGCGAGAAGCTGATCGACCATGTCGGCAAAGGCAAGACGGGTTTTATACTGAGCACGGGATGCACCATCCCCTTCGACACCAAATTCGAGAACTTCCAGGCCATGATCGATTCGGCCAAGAACCATCTGCCGCAGTGATTTCCCGCTTAAGACGGATATGCCTGACAAAAGTCTGCATATATCAGTCGCACGGTATTCCATTCCGAAGTATGTAGCTGTATACTGGAATTGATAAACCGGCAGTTACGTAGTGAGGAAATATGTTGTGGCAGTGGTCGCCGAGCGTTATCGCAGAATTAATAGCCTCCACTATCCTGCTGGTGCTGGCAATTTACTTTCCCCGGCGGGATCTCAACCGCCAGGCGAGATTCACCGGGGTAACACTTATATTTGTCAGTGCGCTCTGGATGCTGGTGCATGTTATTGAAATTGGACTCCCGGTAGCTGCTTATAAAGAATCCATGCTGGGATTACAACTCGTCCTGGGACTCGTAGCCGCAACATTCTGGCTGTTCTATATTTTGCACTACCTCGGGCCCAGAAAATTGCTTACACGGCGTGTTTACATTCTGTGTGGCGTCATGCCGCTCATAGCTATATTAGCGCTCTCTACCAACGGTGTTACCGGACTGATGTGGACGGAGATCGGTATAGACAGCCAGAATCCCTATCTGCCGCTTCAACCCGCCTATGGCATAATTTACTGGGCCTGTATGGTTTACGCAGCTGTGCTGACTTTAACCGGCAGTGGCATCATTATCCGGAGTATCATCCGGCGTCGCAGCAGCTATAGCCGGGAATCGATATACTTGCTGGTCGCTGCTATGCTTCCACTGATAACAGCTTTTATTGAAGTGATCGGACCTATCTCATTCTTAAAGCTCTCGGTGGGACTTACACCATGGGCAGTCTGTATTGGAGCCATTATACTTATATTGAACCTGCCCCAATTCCATCTCGACCAGGTCATACCTATTGCGCGTGACGTCACCTTTGAACGCATCGGAGATTGCATATTAGTTCTGGATAAGCAGAACCGTGTTCTGGACTTGAACCCGGCGGCAGAGCAGCTGACCGGTTACAGAATTTCAGATGCATTTGGGCTGTCCATAGAACAGATATGGCCCCATCAGTCTGCTCCGATGATACCGTTCAATAAAATAGCTGAAGCGGGAGAGAAGCTTGTCTTAGAACGAGATGGTAAACAGCGAGTCTATGACCTGCGTATCTCTACTACTACTGATTCGGGTGGCCGTCTGACCGGTCAAGTGGTTTTACTTAGAGATATCACCGAGCGAGACAAAGCTGAGGAAGCTTTAAGGGAGAGCGAGGATAAGTACCGCGTCCTGGTGGAGAGCGCAGGTGAAGGCATATGCGTCCTGCAGGATGGCGTATTGAAATTTGTGAACAGCACACTGGCAAAGACCGCAGGGCTCGCTGCCGACGAAATGACGAATAAACCCTTCCTCGATTTTGTCCATCCTGAAGACAGGCAATTGATTATTGAGCGCGAATCGCGGCGGATACGGGGTGAAGCATTCGAGACCTCCTATCCTTTCCGTGCCATTGATAAAGCGGGGCAGACCAGATGGTTAAATCTCAACGCGGTAAAGATAACCTGGGAGGGCAAACCGGCAACCCTGAATTTCTTAACTGACATCACCGAGCACAGGCAAGCGGAGAAGGCACTGCAGGAGCGCGAGTCACAATATCGCTGGCTGTCGGAGCATATAACGGATGGCGTGTGGCTCCTGGATATGAACCTTAAGCCCACGTACCAGAGTCCGTCCATGGAAAAACTCACCGGCTTCACGCACGAGGAGCTTATGGAACTTCCATTTGAGAAGCGCGTTACGCCGGAATCCCTCAAATTAGCGGCTGAATTGTTTTTCGAGTTGATGCCCAGGATAATGACGGATTCGGACTATTATCCCAGCCATACTTTAGAGCTTGAGTATTACCGCAAGGACGGCACAACCCTGTGGACGGAAAATAAGCTCAGCGGCATACGGGATGATAATGGCAATCCGCTATTCATCCTGAACGAGGTCAGGGATGTCACCGAGCGCAAACTCGCTGAAGAAAAACTATTAAAAAGCTACGAATCTTTGCAGAAGACCCTGAATGACGCCTTAAACACCATGGTCATGATGCTGGAAATGAGAGATCCGTACACCGCAGGCCATCAGCAGCGGGTGGCCGACCTGGCAACCGCCATAGCCAGAGAAATGAAGTTTGAAGATACCCGGATTGATCAGCTGCGCATGGCGGCGATAATCCATGACATCGGGAAAATGTATGTTCCTTCCGATATCCTCAGTAAACCCGGACGACTCTCTGAAATTGAATTAAGTTTGATAAAAACTCATCCTCGGTATGGCTACGATATTGTCAAAGGCATGGATTTCCCTTGTTCTGTAGCAAAGGTCGTTCTGCAGCATCATGAGAGGCTGGATGGTTCGGGCTATCCCAATCAGCTAAAAAGTGCGGACATGCTCATTGAAGCGAAAATATTGGCGGTTGCAGATGTGATTGAAGCCATGGCTTCACACCGCCCATACCGGCCGGCACTGGGTATTGTCAGGGCGCTTGAGGAAATATCGAGTAACAAGGGTAAGCTCTATGACCCTGAAGTAGTGGATACCTGTCTGGAGCTCTTCAACAGCGGGAAGTTCGAGTTTAAATCCGTTTGATATCAAGGCACAGCGTTCCAATCGTAGACAGTGCCGTTTGCGATGGTCATCGATACTTTCCTGAGGGCTTCCAAGTCCTTCAGGGGGTTGCCCTGCACCACGATGAGATCGGCGCGTTTACCCGCTGCCAGCGCGCCAGTATCCTTCAGTGCCGAGACTATTAAAAATCCAATAAACAACCAGGTCATATACAACCTTCCCTATAAGTTGAGCCTGCCATGTTTTGTTGCACACGATGATATCCGAATGCCCTGCGATCATCAAATCTCGACATCTGATATTACCAAAGTACCATCGACATTTCGGCCCTTGACTGATATCCTGCCCTATATATCGAGAGATGAGGAGAAGTGAGATGAGCTTCCGTTTAACAGCCGCAGTAATCGTACTGGCTCTGTTGTCCGGCATCGCCGGCTGCATCGTTCCCGCCACTCAGACCCAGCAATCCGAGCCGGCGGAGGTGATACCCCAGGCGGACATCAATATAACCATCGGCAACGAAACCGGTGCCGTTATCCGTCCCCTGCTGGGGGTCAATGTGGGCCCGATCCCGGCGGGGACAGATCCGGCCAACGCCGACCTGACCGCCGCCTACAAAGAGATCGGCGTGAACGTGATACGCACCCATGACTATTACAACGCGCTGGACATGTCCGTGATGTATCCGGACATGACCGCCGACCCGTTGCTGGCCCAATCATACGATTTCAGCCGCAGCGACCAGGTCTGGAGGTCTATCATCGCCGGAGGCTTCGAGCCTTACCTGCGCCTGGGAGATTCGTACAACAATTCCACGCCGCCGGCCAACGCGCTGGAGCGGTCCAACTGGGTCAAAGCGTCGATCGAAGTGCTGAGGCATTACCGGGCGGGTAAGTGGAACGGTTTCAACACACCGTTCCGCTATGTCGAGATATGGAACGAGCCGGACAACGCGCAGTTCTGGCCCAGGCCGCATACGCCGATTGAGTATTTTCAGCTTTACTGCGACACGGCTTTTACTATTAAAAACGAGTTCCCCGACCTTAAGGTGGGCGGTCCGGGCGTGACGCCCGCCGGCGCGCTGACGCCGCAGGGGAGGAAATGGGTGCAGGACTTCCTGGCTTTCGTCCGGCAGAGGAACGCGCCACTGGACTTCTTCTCCTGGCACATGTATTCCAATAGCCCGCAGCAGTACGCCGAGGCCGCCGCGTTCTACCGCACCGCGCTGGACGCCAGGGGGTTCACGCAGGCGACCAAGCATATCACCGAGTGGAACACAGAGATAAAGCGCAGCCCGGACAGCAGCGCCGATTCAGTCGCGCTACGCACCGGCGCCAGGGGCGCCGCGATCTTGAGCGCGTGCTGGATCGAGCTTCAGAACCAGAACGATCTCGAGGTATCCACCTTCTACCGCGGCACCGACACGGACATAAAAGCGCCCACCTTCTACGGCCTGTTCTATGCCGACGGCAGGCCCAAATCCATAGCGTCGGCTTTCTCTCTCTGGGCTAAAATGGCCGGCTATGCAAAGCGGCTGGATATCGAAACACCGCAGAGCAGTCCACTGTATGTGCTGGCCGGGCGAAACGGCGCGGGACAGACAGCCCTGCTCATAGCCAATCCGGGCAGCGAGCCGATAACTCCGCTCATCGACTTCTCCGACAGGCGCCAGATCAAGCAGATTTCACTGTATACGGTCAGCGGATCCAACCAGCAGGCGCAGACCGGGTCAGTTAACAACCCGGTGCTGGAGATAGGCGCCGAGAGCGTCCGGCTTCTTGTTATCGATTAGCAGTCCGCGGTTGCACGGGTAGTATAATGTGAGTGTCGAGTAACCCGTACAACGGCTGTATCAGGAATAGCCATCATGCGCAGTACCCCCATGAGGCCCGGAAAATTTACCTATTCTCCCCACGCGCCCGTAGAGAGAACTAAACTCACTCTCGGGTTGATAAGGCGTGTCTTCGGCTATGCCCGCCCCTACCTGTGGTGGCTCCTCGGGCTGCTGTTCATCACCCTGGCGTCCACCGGCCTGTCTTTGCTGACGCCCCTGATCTTGCGTCAGTTGATCGACCAGACTCTCCCGGCGCGGGATTTGCAGCAACTTATCTGGTTATCCCTGGGCCTGCTGGCAATACCGCTGTTGAACGGCGGCCTGCACGTATGGCAAAGACAGGTCAACGCCCGGGTGGGCGAAGGCATAGTGTATGACCTGCGGTCTGCGCTGTTCTCGCATTTGCAGCGGATGTCGCTCAGCTTTTTCACGCATACCAAAATCGGCGAGCTGATGAGCCGCCTGAACAACGATGTAGTCGGCGCACAGAATGCCATCAGCAACACGTTCGTCAACATCATCATCAGCCTGATCCAGGCGGCGCTGGTGCTGACCGTGATGTTCACGTTGGAATGGAGGCTGACACTGATCAGCATCGCCGTATTACCGTTTTTCCTGATCGCGGCACGCAACCTGGGGAGTCGACTGCAGGACATCGCCCGTTTGCAGCTGAACCTGATAGCCAGAATGAATGCCGTGATGAACGAGTTGCTTAACATCAGCGGTTCTTTGCTGGTTAAGCTTTTCGGGCGTACGGCTGAGGAGGATAAGCGTTTCCGGGAGCGCGCCGGGGAAGTCCGCGATATCGGTGTGCGCCGCGCGGTGACAGGCACCATGTTCTTCGTCAGCGTAGGGCTATTGAGTTCAATCGGCGTCGCTCTCGTATACGGTATCGGCGGCTTCCTCGTGATTCAGCAGGAGCTGACTATCGGCACCATCGTAGCGCTGTGCGCATACCTGGGCAGCCTGTACGGTGCGCTTCAGAGCCTGACCAATGCGCCGGTTGATTTCGCCACCTCCATGGTCAGCTTCGAGCGCGTATTTGAAGTGCTCGACCTGCCGCTGGAGATAGCGGAGAAGCCCGATGCCCATGTGCTGAAGGACACCCGTGGCGTGCTGGAGTTTGATGATGTGAGCTTCCACTACTCAGCAGACGACAAGGGATTGCTGAAGGATGTGCAACGCTTCGGGCAGATCCAGGACGTCCGTGCGGTGCTATCAGGTGACGTTCCCCTAAAAGACGGGGTCGATGAAAACGGTGACGAGGACGGGGGTTTAACAGCTCTCTCACAGGCGCGGGAGCAAACGCTGGAGCATATATCTTTCCGGGCAGAGCCCGGCCATCTGGTGGCATTGGTCGGACAAAGCGGGGCGGGGAAAACGACCCTCACCTATCTCATCCCCCGCCTGTACGACCCGAACGAAGGACGAATATTGATCGACGGCTATGACCTGAGAGACGTGACGCTCGCCTCGCTGGCGGCGCAAATCGGCATGGTCACCCAGGAAACCTATTTATTCCACGATACCGTTCGTGTTAACCTGATTTATGCAAGGTCGGATGCCACGCAGCAGGAAGTTGAAGCGGCAGCCCGGGCGGCGAATATCCACGACTTTATCATGGGGCTGCCGGCGCGCTATGAGACGATTGTCGGCGAACGTGGTTACCGGTTCAGCGGGGGCGAGAAACAGCGGCTGGCGCTGGCACGTGTGATTTTGAAGGACCCTCGTATTTTGGTGCTTGACGAAGCGACCAGCTCGCTCGACAGCGAGTCTGAAGCTCTGATACAGGAAGCTCTTAAGCGCGTCATGGCTGACAGGACAAGCATTGTTATTGCACACCGCCTGAGCACTATTCTATCAGCCGATTTGATCCTCGTAATGGACCGTGGCCGGATTGTTGAGCGTGGCACGCACACAGACCTCCTGGCAAAAGGGGGATTATATGCCCGGCTGTATCAAACTCAATTCCGTCTCAAGCAGGGAGAAAAAGCAGAATAATAACCATGTACCGTAGTAATGGCGGCAAGCAAATTTATTCCACTCCGGGATATTTAACAGCCGTAATGGTGCGGTGCTAAGATAGTCTTAACGGCAATGCATTTATGGGAAAGAATCCTGTTATGAATACTGCTGAAAAAGGGCGCGGTTTAAAATTAGTCAGCTGGATACTGGCATATGCCGTTTGGATATTTATTTTTCTCATTCCCGTAATAGGGATAGCCGTGATATTGATGTACCTGTCGAAAAACAAGTCTCGGCAGGGCGGCGTGGTCGTAATAGATAAAAGCGAAGCTCAATATAAGAAACTTAAGCCGGGACGCTGACGCGCCTCACTTTTGAGTGCAATCAAGGAATTTATTATCCCAGGCCGACCCGATAAAAAGCCTGTTCTTATAGCTGGCTGCGCAGGTGGATCCGGACATATCCTCGCCTGCACTGAGAAATACTTCCTCTACCTCGAACATATCATTGCCCAGCGGCCTGATCATCAACACCTGAGACGGGGCGAATTTATCAGGGTTTCGCCTGCTCATATCATATGTTACCAGCTTCGGTATGCATCCCGCCCATATATTCCCATCGCTGTCAGCATTGATATTGTCGACGCCGGTCTGAAGGTCCAGATCTTTAACCATTTTCAACGCGCCGGTGGTCACATCGCGATCGTACACACGTATAAATCTGCCGACTGTCGACGTGACATATAACCTTGTACCCTCGTTGCTCATGGCAAATCCATTGGCGCAGGCGATATTCTCCGCGACCTTCTTGAAGTCCTTACCGTCGTAGTAGACTACGTTGGATATCGGCAACTGGAGGTACAGCTCCATTGCCTTGCCCATGCGGTCGGTCGCCCCGGAGTCATTGGAGAAATAGAACTGCCGGGGACCAACGCCGAGGATATCGTTGGGAGTCGATATAAGGCTCCCTGTGACGGTCTCCAGGTGCTTTAGTTTTCCCGAGTCATATTGAAAAATCTCGATGGTACTTCCCGCTTTTGAATCGCCCACGGGATTGTCGCTGGCCATGTTTATCACAAACAGGAAGGTCTCGCCTGAAGGTGATTTGTAAAGGCTGATGCCGTGCGGATGCAGAGCCTTATTGAAATCTGCCGTCAGATTCACCAGCGCAGGTTTTTCCGAGACAAGGGAATACCCGTATATGGCGCCCTGCGATTCTTCACCCCGCTGTGCCGCCCTTCTATCCGACGAAGAGATGTAGGCGATACCGTTTTCAACGTCGATTTCAACATCCTCCGGACCGGCGCACGGTACCTGCACAACCCGGTAATCTGAATGCGGCTGGATCGTCTTGAACTCCCCCGCAATCCAGAGTGTCCTTATTGCAAACGCCAGCAGGAGGACAATAACTACACCAATAGCGATACCGACACCGATCAATACTTTTTTAAGCATGCCAACCTCCCGTAAACGTAATGTTGCTGAAAACACTCAATGATATTTCACAGGCCCGGAATACAGGACTGTCACTATCAAGAGTTACTATTATTATAATGTTATTACATTAGTAATATCATGTCAACTGTATCTGTGTATGAGTTGAACATTGATAATGCCGATAACTCAACCGATAAATTGACTTCGCTTTGTCATCGCCATATACTTACGCTTTATTCTTGGAAAGTTTAAAGAGGCTGGGGTGAAGCATGAATGAATCAGAACTGCTCAAGTTGGCTGACCTGAATCTGGTCGAGTTCTGGTGTGAAAGTTCGAAATGGATCCCCAATACAGAGATCGTTGAGAAACACGAAACCGTATTCATAGATTGCGGCATTGATTTCCCCGGTTGCAGCCTTGTATTCAACCTGTCGGAAGATTCGGAACAGCCTGCAGAATTTATTGCCCGCGCCAAAGCCTTTTTCTCCGGCAGAAAGCGTGGCTTCTCAGTCATGCTGCGTAGCCACCTTGACCAGGACATAATTCAATACTGCAAAGACCAGAAAATATTCCTGGTCGGGGATCCGCTCGGCATGGTGCTGGACGGCAAAGCGAAAGGCGGAGAAAAGCCGGGGGGAGCGGAGCTGCGCTGGGTCAGCAGCGCAGGGGGACTGCAGGATTTCAGGTCGGTTGCGGCAGAATCATTTTTAGACCTGTTATTTCCACGGGAGGTCAGCGAAGCTTATTTCATGCATGTTGAGCGCGTGCTGAGCCCGTTCTCAATACTGGCAACGGTCTATTTTGAAGGCGAGCCCGCATCCTGTGCCATGGCCATGCTCAGCCACGGCATCGGCGGGATCTACTGGGTAGGCACGACCAGGAAAGCCCGCGGCAAGGGCCTGGCCAAATACTGTGTACAGGAAGTCAGCAACGCCGCGATCGACATGGGCGCACGGGTGGTTGTGCTGCAGGCAAGCCATTTCGGAAGCCCTGTATATCCCAAGATCGGCTATCGTGAGTTCAGCACATATCCTCACTTTATTTGCTCGAGTAGATGAGCGAAGGCTCCTGTTTATTCAAGACATGACTGCCGCGTATCTTCGTCCCCAATTATTTAACAT
>CAYVBI010000062.1:0-10153 GCA_964448985.1 uncultured Dehalococcoidales bacterium | reverse complement strand
TGATCAGCACCCCGCATATCACCATAGACCAGAAGAGAGCCTGTGCCTTCCAATCGGTTTTGACTGTCCCAACTATCGATTTCATCTCGCTCATTCCATTTCTCCTGATCTTAATTTTTCTCGACGCATCAATTCTATGATGCAGATCCTGCTAATACAATAAGGCATCGGTACTGGTTTGTCTGTGACCTTAGTACTATAGCTCTCATGTTCTAATTATGCCGCACTGCAGTCCGTCGTCACACGGTCACAAGTACGGTATTGGCGGCCTGGCGGTATGATTCGCCGTAATAAAAAAGTAGTAGCCCGGGCGGTTGACGGGCTACTACCAACGGTCGATACTGAAGCGTGGGCGGAGATATCGCTTCCTGCAGGGAGACGATGTGCTTGACTTACGGCTTGTACCAGGTATAGCTCAGCCTGACCGTGTCTTTCTGGTAGCTGGGAATATAGCGGTTGTACATGACGGTTTCCCCGGGCGGTATCTGTGCAGTGATTGTGACGTTGTTGCCGGTGGTATTCGCCACGATTTTCACGCTGCCCATATACCATGACTTATCCGTGTTTGTCACACTTCCATTGACGATCAGGGCGCTGACGCTGGCATATTTATAGAACTCAGTCTGGTTTACCCAGACAGCAGCCGAATCAGCGGGGGGTATTGAGGATGGTATGGGGACGGGAATCACTTCGGCGGGAATATTTGCGCCCGGCAAGATGGTGAGGTAGACAGGCACGTAAATCGGGCTGTTGACGGCGCCGTCGGCGGTGATCGTGATGATACCGGTGTACTGACCGGGGGCCATGCCGGTTGCATCGACGTTTACCCTGGCGTCGGTGGTTTGAGTAGTTGCGGCGCCGGGTACCTGCAGCAAAACGATCCAGTGCGCATTATCGCTCATCGACAGGTTAAGCATGCCGCCGCCCTGACTGACGACCGAGAGTACCTGGTCAAGGGTCGGCCCCTGGCCCTGCCCGATAGTGAAGACCAGTTGGTCCGGGCTGATCACCATCACGGTCGCCGATGATGCAGCGGGCGCAGCGGGCTGTTGCGGAAAAGCCGCACAGCCGGGAGCAGACGCAACCAGGGCCACCGCCAGTAACATCAACAGGGTGAGAGCGCTATTCTTATACGCGGCCATTGCTTCCTCCTTAACCTTATATTCACATTAACCGCATTATATACTATGCCAATCCATTTTCCCATCGCCTGCGGCGACTCAGTATGTTCCACCTCTCGACTCAAGAGGTTGTAACGGCGCAGCATGAGGTAAGGCCCGGCAACGTTGACAATATGGATTACCGTACTTATGCTATTATCAGGAAACCGGGTCCGCAATGCTTTCTGAATAATGAAGAACATCGATCTCACAGCCAGGCTTCTTCCGCTGCTCCTGCTGCTGCTTGCTGCATCATGCGTCTCCAAAGAGTACCCCGTGACCAGCGCCGTTACAGAGACCGAATACAGGACCGAATATGTTACGGAGACCTACACGGAAAACGTCACCACGATTGATGCGATCACGAATAGCTACGAGCTTCCGATATACTATAGCTGGTACTCGCAGAATATCGCCTTCAACGGCCAGACCTACTTCTGGTACCTGGCGTATGATATCCCTCAATCGCCGAGCTATGACAACCTGCGGCTGACAATCTCGATCTGGAAGCAGCTTCAGTACGAGTCCGCCTCCATACGTATACTCGATATGACCAGAAGCGGGCATCTATCCACCCCGGCTCCCGCCATCTACGGGGATACAGAAGTGGGGCAGGTCAAATGGACCTGGATAACAGCAAGCACCACGGGCACTGTCTCTTCATCCTCCAGCACATCTTCAGGCACATCAGATAATCCAACCGAGGAAGCCACGGTTTCTACTACCGGCGGCGTTTCGACAACATGGCTGGACATGGCCAATGTGCAGATCAACCAGGCCAAATTTTTGGGCGGCAGGACCAACCTCTGGTCAAGGCCTGAGGACCCCCAGGTTTTCGAATTGGACGCCGGTAAAGCACAGAAGATAGGCATAATCATCTGCGGCCCTCAGAATCAGTGGAACGCCCGGATTACTCTGAGAGGCGCCTTTATCCGCAATGTCGTTTCATCTGAAAGAGTCAGCGGGGAGCGCCAGGTTGCAAAACAGGTACCCTACGAGGTAGATAAGCAGGTGACCACCTATCAGGTTAGGCAGGTACCATTCTGGGAAGTATTTTCACATTGACGGATCATATGCCGTACTCTTTAAGCCACAGCGCCTCACATCGATACCCCGGATCGAAGGCTCATGCTCCGGGCCCCGCCAGGGTCCTGCCCCTGTTGCTCCTGACGGCTTTAATCCTGCCTGCTTTTTCCTGTGTTCCCGTGCAATACCCTCAAAAGGAGACTTACTATGAGACGGTTTATGTCACGGAAAACCGCACCGAGCTCATCAGTGAAACCCATCCCGTGGTCCGCAGTACAAGCGGCCGGTTGCAGCTTACACCTTACGTTCTGTGGAGCAATCCTACACTGAGGTTCAAGGGCACACCGTTCGTCTGGTATTACGGCTTCAGGCTGCCCGGCGCACAGATTCATGATGTCGAGAAGATCAGGATATCGTTATACAGGCAATATTACTATGAAAACATTGCCGTCAGCCTGTTCGACGTGGGACCTCGCGGGCAGGTGCTGCAGCCACCGCTGATCTCCTCCCAGGACCCCGTATATACAACTAATGTTGAATGGAATTGGTTTACATACAGCGAAGATCCCACTGTAATTAATAAATGGCTTAACTCAGCCAACATCAAGTTAAATTACGCCCGTTACCTGGGTGGTCAGGCCGATCTATGGATGAACCGGGGCCAGCCCTATGATATCGATTTCGATACGCGGGGCGCACGGGATATAGCAGTCCTGTTCACGGGCCCAACCACCCCAGAGAACACCAGGTTCAGCGCCTCGCTGCTATGGTACGATCAGGTCACAGAAAACGTAACCGAAATAGTGGAGAGGACGGTTCCGTACCGGGTGGAGCAGCGCATACAGGGCGAGAGGACCGTAAACAAAACCACGCTGGTCCCCTTCTGGCAGGCGCCCCCCTTTAAACAACCGGCGGATTGACTACCTCTACCCTCCCATGAGGCCCAGATACCAGCCCAGCAATTCCTTCCCCCATAGCAGCGTAACCATGCCGCCAAGGCAGAGGAAAGGGCCGAACGGCAGCATCTCCTTTCGCTTCTTGCGCCCGCTGATAAGCAGGGCGGCCGCGACGATGCCGCCCGCCAGTATGCTCAGGAAGAGAGCGATAAATACCAGGGGGAAACCCACCATCAAGCCCAGCAGGCCGGCCAGCAACACATCTCCCATCCCCATACCACCCTTCGACAGGACGACGACCAGCAGAAGCAGCAGGGCGCCGCAGATGCCACCGGCCAGGGCGCACAACAAGAAATTATTGAAAATGGACGTAAAGCCGCTTCCGCCGAAATAAAGCGCCCAGGGTAGGGTGTAGTGCGCCAGCGTGACCGCCAGTGCCACCAGCGCTGCCAGCAGCAGGGCCGTGTAAGTTACCACATTAGGCAGCATAAAATGCTCGAAATCGGTGATGAATAATATGATCAACACTGTGGAATAAATGAGCAGTGTGACCAGCGCCCAGGACAGACCGTATTTCAGATAGAGGGCTGCGAAGAGGATGCCCGTGACAACCTCTACTACCGGCACGCGCACGGGCATCGCCTCACCGCAGCCCGGACAGCGGCCGCCTGCCACGAAGTAGCCAAGCAGGGGTATCAGGTCCTTTGGCTGTCTCTTCGCTGAGCACTTCATGCAGGCCGGCGATCTGAGTTGTATCCCGCCCTGCTCCGTTACCGATCCGGCGAACCAGTTCAGGGCAGCGCCCCATACCAGGCCCAGCAGCAGGAAGAGGCAACCAATTAAAGCAGTAACGATACTATCCACGAACGTATTTTTTTTCACCCATACCGAAGTAGCGTGTGAAGTCCAGGCTGACGCCCGAGCTGTCTCTGACTGTGCCGCTGAAATAGCCGAACGGCCCGAAATAATCAACCTTCAGCGCAAGTATATTCATATCGATCCTGCCCATGGAGACCGGCGTGAAGGACAGGTCCACCAGACCGTAGCGGTCCTTTATTATCCATTCACCATCAACACCCTGCGGCCTGTCGAATTTAACAGGCGGCAGCAGATCCAGCCTGCCGTCCACCCACAGGCAGTTCTCGTTATATTTCTCCGCATCAATAGTCTGGTTGTCCGTCAGGTTGAAGCCGATGAGCCGGCCTTTCTCGTCACGTCCGGCCGTCGTGACCCAGTCGTACCTCAACGCATAGGGATAAAAACCCTTATGGTCATCGATGATGGCAAAACTATCGGTGCGCAAGAACTCGATTTTCTCTCCGCCCAGAACAAGGCTCCCCTGCATGGGCATCAGGCATTTGTGGGAATAGACACCGCGGTTCCTGCCCACGGGTATAGAGACGACAATGGGCGCAACCAAACCCTCATCATGAATGGCCTCGAAGTGTCCTTCCATATCCGGCAGGCCCTTCTGGTCACGGATGCATATATTTATATAAAACCTGCCCTTTGCCAGAGCGCTGATGATCTCGATGGAACAGTCTCTGTCCCGGTAGGATTGGCTACCCTCCCAGATAGATGCAGGAACCTTTACCTTCCACGGAGCCAGTATCTTCTCGAAGAGATATTTTTTATTACGTTCCTTATCGTAGACGATGAATTGCGCCAGCGCCGAGACCTTGGCATTATATAGCACAGCCAGCATGAACCAGCGCTCGTTTCCAAACTGGAAGGCCTGCCATTCCTTGAGCCTGAAATCCAGAAAAGGTTCCGGCAGCCACACGCCCAGCGGCTTATCAGCTTTGAGTGGATTGATATTTTTAAACTGCGTGCTGAAAGTCCCGAATGTGAACTCACCATCGGTAACCAGATTGTCCGCGGCGGTTCGCAACTCTCTCTGTCGGTATTCTTCCATTTGGTACCCCCTTAGGCAAACATTGTGCACCATGACCTTCAAAATATCAAAAGCCGCAACCTTATTTAACCAGATTTAACCAAATACCCTGCATTGTAATAGAATATTATATTGATGAGGACCTTTATCGCGACACTGTGTGCTTGCCTGATACTGATATCCGCAAATTGTTCGCCCAGATTTATTTCTACCGGCTCATCCGGTAAGTACGTCTACTTTCCGGTCGATCCCCGTCAACTGATAACGGTTGAAGACCCTGCCGTACGCCAGGCGCTGAATAGGATCACTTCCGATACAACAGACTTCAGGTCCGATTTCAGGAAGCTGCAGGACTGGGTATCGTCGCATATAGACTATTCCCAGGACAGCTATTATCACTGGCAAACACCTGCTGAAACGCTGGAGAAAAGATCGGGAAACTGCAAGGATTTTGCCGTGCTGCTCTGTACACTCAGCCGGGCGGCAGGCGTGCCGGCCAGCGATATTTACGTGGCAATCGGTAAAGACCGCAGCAACAAGAGCCACGCTTTTATCATCGAAAAATGGCTGCTCGGGCGGTGGCAGGTCATAGAGCCGCAGGTGGGAGGCTTTATCATCTCGGATTTAACGGCCATCGATACTGCCGATAGATATGCCATAACCTCCCGCTTCAACGATGAATCTTACCTGGGTGATCCGGCTTTTATCACCGGTTCTGAGACATTCCTGGTATCCGGTGCGCCCGCGTCACCCGCAGGCAGTCAGCCTGCCTCAAACTCAGATCCATTGCCGGCAAGCCCTCCCCCGGTGGTCAAACCCCTCCCTGAGATCGATTACTTTTATTTCAAGCAAAGTTCGAATGTCATCGGACCATCCAACTCCGCCATGCTGACATGGCAGGTTACGGGAGCATCGCTGGTCTATATCGACGGAGGCATCGGCTATGTAGCAGCTTCAGGCAACCAAATAGTCACTTCGCCGGTCGGAACCGTCATTACTATCACTGCCAGGAATGAAAACGGCGAAGTGAAGTCAATGGCCGTTAGATAAGGCATATTAAACCCGGTGTGTTCATCGACGCATAAGTCAGCGGCAGTATCTACAGGGTACAAAGAAGCACTTGCTGTTGTTGTTGATCCCGGAGCAGCCCATGGTGGTATCGCTCCTGCCCCAGGCCGTGGCATTGCAGCCTGTACGGCCGGCGCTGTTGCCCCAGGTTTTTGGGTATGGCAAAACCGTCGTGGTATTGTTGTCAGCTATAGCCGGAACTAATCCCGATAATATGGTTGCAGCCAGACATACAAGGCTAATTACGATCACGCCACCTAACCCTATTTTGAGTGTCATATCTTTTACCTCCCCACTTTACAGGTCAGCGTATGCTTTTTCGGTCCTGGAGCCAGCGGTCAGAGTCGAACTGACGACCAGCTGTTTACGAATTACGAGGAAATTATATCAGAAGAATATCTTCGATAGAAGGGCAAGGAATAATTGACACTGATATTAAAAAACAACATTTTCCAATAAATAATCACCTTTATATTCATGGAGCATTGGTCAGGTCAGGGGTAAGTGGGTATGGGGGCAACTATTTAATTAGTTTCAAACGTCGCAGATCATTGATAGACCATCCGATATCATTGAAGAGAGATTTCAATAAATTTGGGCCGAAGGTCTTGCCGGCGTGATAATGAATAGAAACGCGACGCCCATCGTGGTGCTTGTAGATTCGTTGTGAACCCATGACTGTATCGGGTTTAAAATCGTCACGATTTAGAGCGGATATCAAATCATCCGCAGATAGATTCTTGAGCTGATCCCAGATTAACTTGGAGAATCTCACGCAGTCGCTACCGTTAAAGCCTCTTTAAAGCTACGTGAGGAGCGTTTCGTCCGACCAGTCTTCTGATCACCGGATGCAAGTACTCCCGCCTGAACGCCAATGGGTATGGGATCGCCATGTTTGATGAGGGACTCTATGTATGCTGCTGCAGCATCGCGAGCATTGTTTAAAGCCTCTTTGACGGTAGATCCACAGGTATGCAGTCCTTTCAGAGCCGGGCAATAAGCATGATATTCATCACCATCCGGCTCGACCACGATTTCAACCTGAAATTCGATTTTCTTTCTACCGTTACCTGCCATATAAATCACCTGCTTTAAAGGAGGGGAACAACTTCTGGATGCAGGGATATGATAGTGTTAACTAAGATGCGTGTCAAACAAGAGAAGCTGACAACATTTTGATCCCCCATGAACCATTTTAACATCATCAAGTATATTATCTATGTCCCCCTGTTTACCTGGAATATCGTGCTTGATTTGATTCTTTCTTTTAAGAAACGGAAATGCGCTGCTGGAGTGTGCCTGTCGGTAAACTATGTGGTTTGATTGGAGCCAGCGGTCAGAGTCGAACTGACGACCAGCTGTTTACGAAACAGCTGCTCTACCACTGAGCTACGCTGGCACCCACTATGCAGAATTGAAGTTCTGCCGCTGCTTTGACGCTCTAACCACCCCACGCGGCAACACGTCGTCAAGCAAGGCCATAGCATCCTCCTGCATGCCCGATATTATATGAGAATACGTGTCCCTGGTAAAGGCTACACTTGCATGGCCCAGAGCCTCCGAGATCACCTTGGGCTTGGCCCCTCGTAACAGCATCAGGCTGGCGAACGTGTGGCGCAAATCATGAAAGCGCACTCGATCCAGACCGGCCCCCCTGGCTATCCGAGAGAAGGTGTGCGTGAGTGTGCATGGATCGAGCGGCTTCCTATCCAGATTGGCAAAGACCAGATCATCCAGGGTGAGTGGTTGTCCCAGGTGCCAGTGGAGCGACTAACTCTCCAAGCCCCCTTTTTACGACATTTTACTTGATATCGTTTTCGGGGTGCAGGTCAAGAGTTCGTAAGGTACTTTGACAACCGTATGGCCAAACAATAACATGACAAGTAGGGGTTTTGAATAATTGCGTAATCGTTTGTCTGCGAACTAATGTGGGGAATCCAAGCATATATATTCTGTCAAAATAAATAGTATGTGAGGTTGTTACAAACATGAAGGATTATGATCTCATAGTGGTAGGATCAGGTTGCGGACTTAATATCACGGATGAAGCCAGTGACCACGGATTAAAAGTCGCCCTGGTAGACAAGGGACCACTGGGCGGTACATGCCTGAATGTAGGATGTATTCCTTCCAAAATGCTCATCCACGCTGCTGACAAAGTTGTCGAGGCTCAAGAGTCCCGAAAACTCGGCATCAGGGTCAAAATCACGTCGGTTAGCTTCAAGGCTATCATGAAACGTATGCGTAAATCCGTCCAAAGTGACCGGGAGCATATAAGAAAAGGAGTCACTCAGTCAAAGAAACTGGACTATTACGAGGGAGAGGGTTATTTCATCGATGATCTTACCATGGAGGTAAATGGTGAAAGGATCAAGGGTAAAAAGATATTTCTGGCAACGGGATCAAGACCATTTAATCCACCCATAAAAGGGCTGGATGAAGTCAGTTACCTGACCAACGAATCCGCATTGAAGCTGGAAAATGCACCGGAAAGCCTGATCATTATTGGCGGTGGTTACATAGCTGTGGAGTTCGGGCATTTCTTCGCGGCGATGGGCACCAGAGTAACTATACTGGAGATGGCAGACCGGCTGATCCTGTCAGAGGAACCCGAGATAGCTGAGCTGCTTAAAAAGAAGCTCAGTCAACGCATGGGAGTCCACACCGGATCGCTGGTACAGGAAGTCCGCAAAGCAATAGATGGCGAGGGTGTCATAGTTACATCAAAGGAACAGGTCAGCGGGCAAATTAAAGAATTCTCGGCACAAAAGGTGATGATTGCGGTGGGCAGACGGTCGAACGCCGACCTGCTCAAAGTGGAAACAACAGGAGTCGAACTCGACCAGCGCGGTTATATCAAAGTGGATGAAGACCTTCAAACAACCAGGAAGGGAATCTACGCTGTTGGTGACGCCAACGGCCAGCAGATGTTTACTCACGTGGCCAGCATGGAAGCCGACCTTGTCGCAGATAATGCACTACATGGCAAAAAGCAAAAGGTGGATTACTCTGCGGCACCGCATGCGGTATTTTCACACCCACAGATTGCTTCGGTTGGTTTATCCGAAGAAAAGGCGAGGGCAAATTATAAAGTCCTTGTTGGCAAAACCAGTTATTACGATGTGGCCTACGGCGAAGCTATGAAGGAGAAGGAGGGTTTTGCCAAGGCCATTGTCGAGCAGGACAGCGGGAAGATCCTCGGATTTCATATAATAGGCCCGTATGCTCCCATATTGATACAGGAAGTTATCAATGCCATGGCATCAAAAGGACACACCGGGGAGATTTTCAGGGGCTTGCACATACATCCAGCATTGTCAGAACTTATACCTGCAACGCTGGGCAGCCTCTAATTAATTTTTATGCTAAAAGTCACAGAATCTTTATCGTACAGCCTTTAAAATAACACAAATTTGTAAAGGGCAGGTGGATTAAGATGTGAGATTTCAAATTTTCTTCAAATGTCGCTAACAGTAACTAAATAAATAGGATGTCGTTAAATGAGCACAGTAGCCAAGACAAAGGATAATTTAAAAAAATGCATCTGCATGAAATGCGCACTTTTTAAGGAGAATAATCTGGGTAAAGGTAAGTTTTGTCTTGCAACGGGCGGTAAATAGAAACAAAATCATCTAGATAATTTGAAGCAACAATAGGATAGGCATACTACTATGGAGCCGTAAATCAGCTCCACAGTGGTATGCGTGGCTTTTGTGCAACAGGGTACCTGTAAATGGCGTAGACTACACGACAATCACCCTGTCAAGCTCCCATTCTTAGGTCAACCTCATTTCCTTGGGTTCCCCTCTCGTTTTGACGCTCCCCGTGACGCTCCCGCCGCGTGGTATGGGCTATAGTGATTTACTATGCATTAAGTGAGGACGTCGGGCAGAAATGGATTAATCCGATATGCTTTGAGATAGGGTTTACGTTCGACTCAACTTTACGAAACAGCTGCTCTACCACTGAGCTACGCTGGCACGGAGCTATAGTATACAGCGCAGGGACGATTACGGGCAAGATAGCCCGTACAGGCGCCGCAGGTTTATTTTAAGGGCAAATATACGTCGGCCTCGGCCACGCCCACCGTATTGCCCTGCTCATCTTTG
>CAYVBI010000061.1:0-10178 GCA_964448985.1 uncultured Dehalococcoidales bacterium | reverse complement strand
TTGGCGTGGTCGAAGCCCCCAGAGGCACACTCTTCCATGATTACTGGGTGGATGATACCGGCAAGATCACCGGGGTCAACCTGATCGTTGCTACCGGCAATAACAACGCTGCCATGAACCGCTCGGTATACGAAGTTGCCAATCAATACATCAAGAATGGCAAGGTCACCGAGGGCATACTCAACAGGGTCGAAGCCGCCATTCGCTGCTACGATCCATGCCTGTCATGCTCCACTCACGCTCTCGGACAGATGCCCCTTCATATCCAGCTGAGAGCGCCGGATGGACAGATAATCAAGCATGTCTACAGCTAACGCTTATAGCGGAATTTTAAAGGGCGGTGTCAAATATGTACACCGCCCTTTATTTTTGATATCTTTTGCATATGGCCTGTACCTTAACAATCGCGGGAAACACTGTGACTGCAGCCCGCGGGGCAAATCTGCTGTGGGTCGCTCTGGATAATGGTTTCTATATACCCAACCTGTGTGCAACTCGCGGCCTGAGAAGGCCGCCAGCCTCATGTCGCCTCTGCTTTGTGGAGATCGCAGGCCGGCCCGGCGGCCCCGTTACAGCCTGCACCGAAAAGGTCTGCGACGGTTTATCGGTTACACTTAACAGTCCAAGTATAAGACGAATGCGCCAGGCATCGTTTAACCTGTTGCTGAGCAACCATGTACTGGACTGCGCAAGATGCGTAAAAAATAAAATTTGCGAGTTGCAGAACATCGCTGCCCATGAGCATTTTAAACTCAATGACCGGCGTTTCAACAAAACCCCCCTGGAATACCCCATCGACTCCAGCCACCCGCTTATAATATTTGACCGCAACAAATGTGTTCTCTGCGGAAAGTGCATCCGGGCCTGCCATGAAAGCGGTACCTCGGTACTGGACTTTGCCTACCGCGGGCTGAAGACAATCGTTTCCACTTTTGCGCAGATGCCCCTGGCTGAGACTGACTGTAACTCCTGCCTGGCCTGCGCTGCGGCATGCCCCGTCGGGTCTATCTACCTGCGATCACTCCTCCCATGCATCCCTGCCGATAAGAGGAACGAAACGGCACCCTCCCAGTTTCTCAGTCCGGATCCCCGATCTCATTTTCGTGATACATAGTAGTTCCTGCTCGATCCTTGAGCCAACCGGGATAACCAGCCTGCCGCCTTCAGACAACTGGTCTATCAGTGTCTGGTGCACTGAAGGGGCCGCTGCAGCCACCAAAATACCCTCATAGGGCGCATACTTTTCACACCCCAGTTGATCGCCGGCAATCTCAATCTTAACATTCTTGTAGCCCAGTTCAGACAGTGTCTTGGTTGCAGCATCCGCGAGCTCCGGTATCCTCTCGACGCTGTAAACGCAACTGGCAAGTTCGGCCAGTACTGCAGCCTGGTATCCGCTGCCGGTGCCGATCTCCAGCACCTTTTCCCAACCTTTCAACTCCAGCGCTTCCGTCATAAGGGCAACGATATAGGGTTGTGAGATAGTCTGTCCACAGCCGATGCCGAGAGGCCTGTCATCATACGCCGATGACTGCAGTTCTAAGGGGATGAAACGCTCTCGAGGCACTCTGGACATGGCCAGTAGTGTACGCTTGTCCTTGATATCGTGAGATATCGAATCAATCAGGATCCGCCGGGCCCTGTCGAAGTCCACAGCCGTATTAAATCCTATGATTTCAAGGCCGGGATAAATGTCAGTACTATAAGCACCAGGATCAACACCCCGGCGATTACAGCGATACGTATGAGATCAGATTTCACATAACTATAATTCTGTGGCTGCACAGCTATCGCCACAGCGTTTACCTGCAGTTTGGAGCGGGCGGGCTGCGCCTTCTGCTGGGCCTGTCTGGTATCCGGACGGGGTGTCTCGGCGACTCTGCTCCTGGACCTGGTTTTGCGTGATTTTTTTGACATATATGTTCTCCTGATAATGACTGCAATGAAAGGTTTACACCTGTTTATATGCCCGCGTAGTAGAGATATGCGCGTGCCCCAGCACTTCTTGCACCGAGTGTATATCAGCGCCGCTGTTAAGCCTGTGTACGGCATAACTGTGCCTGATAGTCCTGGGAGTGACCTTGGAGGAAAGCCCGGCGGCCGTTGCATATCCCTGTACAATTTGCCAGAATCCCTGTCTGGTGAGCCTCTCGCCCCTCTGATTCAGAAAGAGGGCTCTCTCTTTATCGCTGATCAGCAACTTGATACGCACCGAGTCTATGTACTCCCGCATCATTTTCCCTATGCGGTTATCAAGGGGAATCTTCCTTATTTTTCCGCCGTGACCCTTTAAATTGATGCAGTTATGCACCGTATCGATATCCTCGACATTGAGAGACATCAGCTCGCTCGCCAACAGGCCGCTGGCATACAGCAGTTCCAGCATGGCCTGGTCCCTCCTGGCATCTACGGATGGGACCCTCGCTGTCTCAGCCAGCAGACGCTGTATATCAGCCACCGACAGCGCTTTAGGCAACGGTTTATTTACCTTTGGGGCAGTCAGCCTGGGCGCCAAATCCTTGTTGACCTTGCCGCGTTCTGCCATGAATTTTAAAAAGGTCCTCGCCGCTGCAATCTTCCTCGCGATCGTGGAAACTGTATAGCTTTTCTCCTTGAGGTTCAGCATGTAGGATGCCAGGTGATCTTCGCTCAACTCCGCGGAATTGCAGCCCGGTCCCTCTTTCTCTTTGACCGCCGCTATATAATCCGATAGCTGGCTCAGATCATTATGATAAGCGTCCAGAGTGTTCCTGGAGCACTTTTTTTCTTTGGATATGTAATTTAAGAATAATCTTATGTCTTCTTGCATAACGGCGACCACTATTTTAACATAAATCAGCGCCCCTCGAACAGAACCCTAATCCGATCCTTCTACGCCTTTTGTATGCCCGTCGTTTCGATGCTAAAATTCACCCGAAAGTGATTAAGCCGCACATACTATCCTATTTAAAGCTTCTACCTCCCAAGCCCGGCGTCTACACCTTCAGAGACGTCGACGGCGCAGTCATATACATAGGCAAAGCGTCAAACCTCCGCAACCGGGTAAAAAGCTACTTCAAATATACACCCAATCTACCCGAAAAAACAGCCCGTCTGGTACAGCATATCGATAAAATTGAATTCGTAATTACGGAATCGGAAATAGCAGCCCTTGTACTTGAATGTCAGCAGATAAAAAAGCACAGGCCTCCTTACAACATACTGCTCAAGGATGATAAGAGTTTTCCATATATTAAGATCGATGTCAAAAATGAGTGGCCGACCATCAGCATTACCAGGCGGCGATACAATGACGGGGCTAAATATATCGGCCGTGTACCCAGCGCATGGTCGGCGCGCCAGACGTATGAATTCATTAAAAAAGTATTTCCGTTAAGGTCCTGCGATAAAAAGATCAGCGGGGATGAAACAAGACCGTGCCTTAAATATCATATCCGCCGCTGTTCCGGACCCTGTATCGGAGCTATAAGCAGGGAGGAGTATCAAGCCATTGTCCGGCAGGTGGTGGCTGTGCTCGAGGGCAAAGAGGAGATGGTGCTGCGTGACCTCAAGAAAGCCATGGCCATAGCCTCGCGTTCACTTGAATTTGAGAAAGCAACGGTCTTACGGAACCAGTCACAGGCCATCGAAGCGGTAATCGCCAGTAACAACATCCCCCTCAATATCCGCGGCGAGCAGGATGCCATAGCGCTCGCCCGTGACGGTGACCTGGCCTGCGTGCGTATTTTCTCGATTAATAATACACGCCTGGCAGGTGATGAACACTTTCTCATGGAGGATGTCAGAGATGAGTGCGATGCAAGGCTGCTCGAAGGCTTTCTGAAACAGTATTATTCCTCTGCCGACCATATCCCCAACCTCATCCTGCTGCAATCCCCCATCGATGAACGGCTTCTGATAGCCGAATGGTTAAAAAGCAAGCGGGGTTCCAATGTGGAGCTGAGGGTGCCGCAGAAGGGAGTCGGCCTGCGCCTCATCAGCATGGTAATGGAAAATGCACGCCAGCAACTGGAAATCTACAAGAACAGACGGGCAGCCAGGCCCGAAAATTTAAAAATACTGTCCAACCTGAAGGAGATGCTTAACCTCACTCGCTTCCCTCACAGAATGGAAGCCTATGATATATCAAATATCCAGGGTACGAACGCCGTGGGCAGCATGGTGGTATTTGAAGACGGCGGCCCCAGACCAGCTCATTACCGGCGTTTCAGGATAAAGTCCGTCGCCGGCACCGATGATTACGCCATGATGCGCGAGATGATCAGACGGCGTTTTAAAGCGCAGGTAAAAGATGGAGGCAAATGGGCTACCTTGCCGGACCTTGTATTGATCGATGGTGGTAAGGGGCACCTTCATGCCGCTATATCTGCTATGCAGGAGGCGGGTACAGTGGACATTCCCATAGCCAGCATTGCCAAGGAGAACGAGGATGTATACCTGCCCGACGTTAGCGGACCTGTATCCATTGATAAATCAGCGCCCGAATTACATCTCCTTCAGAGGGTGCGGGACGAAGCGCACAGGTTTGCTATCACATACCACAAGAGCGTCCGTGCAAAGGCTACCAGGGAATCGGCACTGGACAGCATTTCCGGCATAGGTCCCTCCCGTAAAAAGGCGCTGATCAGAAGATTCGGTTCAGTCCGTAAAATAAGAGAAGCCCGCATAGAAGAGCTTACTGCCATTGAAGGTATTACACCGGGACTTGCACAAAGGATACTGGAATCCCTCTAAATTCATCCGCAGTCATACAACCTTGTCCAGGTCGAGCAACATGCCGTCCCTGGCGGCAATCACCCTGACGCCGGTGGCATCGCTTACCCTGTGCTCGATATCCCATGGCTTTTCCCGCCACATGGTCAGCCCGAAATGCGTGAGCACCGCCGTTTTCGGTTTGATCTCCCTGATAATCGACTCGGCCTCCGGCAAAGAAAGGTGATCGACCGGTAGCCTCCTCTCATAGCTCAATACGTTGATAATCACCAGTTCCGTTTTATAGTGGCCTGCCAGAGAATCGAAAATCCTCGTATCTGTTATCCATGAGAATTTGTGGCGTGGAGTACTGAAAACAAAGCCATAGGTCTCGACCTGATGTATGTGTTTCACCGGTGTATTGAAAACCACATCGCCTTCGGTGTACTCTTTTCCCTCCTCCAGTATCTCCACTCTGTTGGGATATCCCCTTACATAGGGCAGTATGACAGCACCGTTTTCGAAGGCATCAGCCGGCGCGAATAGCGATCCCCTCTTTTTCCACCCACCATCGGTCATAGCCTCAATCATTACATTTATGTCAACTGAGTGATCGAGGTGCTTGTGTGAGAGGATGATGGCATCGAGCGTGGGCGGCTCACAGCCGTATTTGATGGCGTAAACGAGCGAGCCCGGTCCCGGGTCCATTAATATCTGGGTGCCGCCGAGGTTCATCCAGGCGCCACCGGTGGCTAACAGCTGCTTGGCAACGGTAAACCTGGCGCCCCCCGTGCCCAGAAATAGAATAGTATCACGCAGGTTTGCCATGGCGACCATTATATCAGCTTGATTTGCTTATACTGAAGGAACTGTTTCTGTTAAAATGCGTGCTGAATCTGCATTTGGAGGCTGCCGTGAAAAAACCGGAAGAACAGATAGCCGTGCTGGTCAGGGCATATCGCGACAAGGCCGGCAAATACCTGACCATTGGCACAGTGGAATCGGCTACCGGTGGACGGGTGGCTGACAAAATCACCAATGTGGCCGGCAGTTCCGACTACTACAAAGGATCGATTATCTCATATAGCAACGACCTCAAAATGACTGCTGCCGGCGTTAAATCTGAAACTCTTAAACTTCACGGGGCGGTCAGCTCTGAGACAGCCGGGGAGATGGCGCAAGGCGGGCGCAGGATGCTTGGTGTGGATATTTGCTTGTCCACCACCGGCATTGCCGGCCCGGGTGGCGCAACACAGGTGAAACCGATCGGCCTCTTTTACATGGGTGTAGCAACGCCTGATGAAATATCAGTTGAAAAATTTATCTTCGGAGGAAACAGGATAGAAATCAAGCGCAGCGCCGCCAAAAAGGCACTCGGACTGCTGGAAGGCCGGCTCCAGGCATATCTTGATCGTGTATCATCTATTCCGCTGGAAGAGAAACACGTGGTCACCTGTTTCCTCGAACAGAGAAAACTGATCTTGATACTGAGGAGAAGCAACAAGGTGGGCACATACCAGAGGGCGTGGGCAGGTGTCAGCGGTTATATCGAGACTGATCCGCTGGACCAGGCCTTTACCGAGATCAGGGAGGAGACCGGGCTTTTCAAGAATAATATCAGGCTGGTCAAACAGGGGAAAACGGTTGAAGTGATTGATGAGAAGCTTCACAGAAAATGGATTGTGCATCCTTTCCTCTTTCATGTTCTCGATCCCGATAAAATCATGATCGATTGGGAACATACAGAATTTAAATGGATCAAACCACACGATTTATCAAAGTATAAAACTGTACCGGGGCTTAAGGCAGTGTTAGGCAGCGTACTCGATTAACGGGCAGGTCCCAGACGATTTGCAATAACAGGGCTCGATCTAAGTATTTCTTACTTACCCAAGAATCCGGTATTGAATAGAAACAGGATGACGCCTACGACAGCACCCAAGCCGCACCCGATTAGAACGATTCGTGTCAGCGGATTTAATACAGTGCCTTCCAGCTTGGCACTCCAGATTACTTTGCAAATGGTAATCAGCATGAATATCGAAATAGCCAGCCAGTTCCAAGGATATGATAAGAACCATAAAAGTGCATAAAAACCTCCGAAAATTAAAGGTAATCCTACTGAAGGAAACAATACTCGCTTAAAGTCCCAAACATTAGCAGGTGTCAGTACATCAAACTCCTTATTAATGAACTCCTCAGCCCATTTTGGAGTATCTTTCCATTTAGGAAACCAGAACCAACTAGTCCCAAGACAAATAACGCCAATTATAATTATTACCCAATTATGCAATATAGCTCCGTACCCGATAAGCAGCCCAAAGAATGGCCTGCAAACCCAACTTATCGGATTCTTGTGTCGCTCCCACAGTAAGTGAAAAATACTGCGGTAATCAGGCAAGAACCTAAATAATATCGGAGTATTAACGCCTAATCCTTGAGAAAGAAGAGCTACAGGAACCAATAGAAATTGAACTATTTTCACAATTACGCCCATGGCGCCTCCTAAAAACAATTGTTACAACTTCATTGATTCATCATAGCAAATAATTTAAACAATATCAATAATTTATATATATATTATTTAATTTATTAGTATTCACTCGGAGGTTATGTTATTATTGTAGTAATGGACGGATATCAGCGGCGTAAGCAACATAAAAAAGAAAGTATCAGAAAAGCGGCTCTAGAACTGTTTACTGCTTATGGTATCAAAAAGGTAAGCATTGCAGAGATAGCTAAAAAGGCTGGGGTTAACCCGGTTACTATATACAATCATTTCAGTGATAAAGATAGTCTGGTTCATGATGTAATTAAAGGGCTCATTATGGACCGTTGGAAAAAGGTTCGGGAAATCCTAGAATCTGATCGGCAATTTATAGTGAAACTAGAGCAAATTGTATCTGACAAAATTAAACTGGCGAGCTTATATAGCGGTGAATTTATACAAACCGCTGTTTCGGAAGATATGGGTATTAAAGAGATGGTCGAGTCATTATATAAAAACGAGATCAATCCACTACTCAGTAAATTCATTCAAGATGGACAAAAAAGCGGTTCTATCAGAAGAGACCTCTCGATAGATACAATATCAATTTATATTGATATGTTCACAAGTTTGGCTCGAACTCACCCGGAGCTTTTTTCGAACCAGGAACAGCTTGTAAAATTCACACGAGAAACCTGGACTTTATTCCTATACGGTCTTGCTGGCAGACAGAGTAAATCCCTTTAGCTGGATAGCTTGGGTTAAAAAGGTTGGCAGTGAGAAAGGTAAAAGGAAATCATTTTTTGCTAACGCCCGATGGAAGGTAATATATAGGATTTGGACTCGAGGCCACTACAATATCCAGCTTGTTCGGCGAGATGAGTATCATAACTGGGAAGTGTGCATCGCATTAATCGATTACTTCTATTGCTTCATATCTGATATAATCCTCATACGAATAATTTGATGCGATGGTATGCTAGCTAAAATCCACACAGCGGCGATGGTCGGGCTCGATGCCCGTATGGTTGAGGTGGAGGTTGATATATCACCCGGCCTCCCCGGTACTATGATCGTAGGATTGCCCGACACCGGCGTCAAGGAAGCCAGAGACCGCGTGCGTGCAGCCGTACGAAACTCCGGCTGCAGCTTCCCGATGAAAAGGATAACTGTCAACCTCGCGCCGGCCGACTTAAAAAAGATCGGCCCAACCTACGATCTGCCTATCGCCATCGGTATACTGGTCAGCTCCGGTCAGATCAATATCGATTGCTCAAACACACTTTTTTTGGGTGAGTTATCCCTGGACGGCAGCGTACGTCATCTCAATGGCATCCTGCCCATGGTAGCCATGGCCAGGGAGAAAGGTATTCAGAGCGTTTTTGTGCCCGCAGAAGATGCAGGGGAAGCCGGATTGATCGAAGGTATTCGGGTCTACCCGGTTGTTGCGCTCGGCCAGCTCGTAAGCCATTTCCAGGGTGAACAGGATATCCAGCCATACTCCGGCAAGGCGTGCTGGGAGGATTCCTGCCAGCCGGGACAGCAGGACGATTTATCCCTGGTAAAGGGCCAGGAACATGCCAAGAGGGCCCTTGAAGTGGCCGCCGCGGGCGGCCACAACGTTCTAATGGTGGGTCCTCCGGGCAGCGGGAAAACCATGCTGGCGCGTGCCCTGGCCAACATCCTTCCTGCACTCACGCTCAACGAAGCGATCGACGTGACCAAGATATACAGCGTCAGCGGACTGACATCCCGGGACGCGCCGCTTATCAACCGGCGTCCATTCCGCGCGCCGCACTACTCCACCTCACATGCAGGCCTGGTAGGAGGCGGACGCCTGCCGCACCCGGGTGAGATAAGCCTGAGCCATCGCGGTGTGCTCTTCCTGGATGAATTCCCTGAGTTCAATCATATGGCGCTGGAATCGCTGCGCCAGCCACTCGAGGACAGGATAATCACCATCAGCCGCGCCGAGGGCAGCCTGACCTTCCCGGCCAACTTTATATTGGTGGCTGCTATGAATCCCTGCCCCTGCGGATACTACGGTGATCCTGTCAGGGAATGTAAATGCTCATCAACGGTGGTAACACGCTATCAGAAAAAAATCAGCGGCCCCCTCATGGATCGCATCGATATATTCCTGGATATACCCCGCATAGATTACGAAAAGCTTACGGACGACGGACAGTCGGAACTCTCAGAGAGTGTGCGACGGCGCGTCCAGACGGCCAGGCAAATCCAGACTGAGAGGTTCACAGAAACAGCTTTAACCGACAACGCCGACATGACTGCCCTGGAAATACGGCAATTCTGCAAGGTCGATCCGCCGGCCCAGATGCTGTTAAAAACAGCTATGAAGCAGATCCATTTCACTGCAAGGGCGTTTCACCGCACTCTTAAACTGGCACGTACCATAGCAGACCTCGACGGCTCTCAAATAATAAAGACCAACCACGTGGCCGAGGCTTTGCAGTACAGGCAGAGAAATATCAATCAATAATAAGGGCAGGCGGGGTCTTAGCCTCCACCTGCCCTGTCATATACTATTTCCGCAATGTTGATGCTTACTTTTTGAGCTCGTTGTATTTCTTTATTACGGCTATGATGCCATAGTCAGTTATCAGCACTGTCCTGTTGATGCCATCCGATGCCTGGTACTGGTCGAGGGCGGAGGTGAAGAGCACCTGGAATTCTGCAAACAGCCACATCTGCCTGCGCAGCAGGATAATCGCATAGATTGCCTCGTCCAGGGGAATATTCTCATAAAATTGCTCCTCGGCAAATTTGGAGAAGTATGCCGTAGCAACATCGTACGTATTCTGCTCAAAATATAGCTTTTTTAGATTCTTATAGAAAGATTCACCCTGATTAACCAGCTTGAACTCGCGGACTTTCTTATAGGCCGTCGTCTTTGAATTGGATACCAACGCCTTTGCCCACTGCTTGGCTATCTCCTGGGCATGCTGCTCGGTGAAATTCAGCAACTTGTCAGCATAGG
>CAYVBI010000060.1:0-10221 GCA_964448985.1 uncultured Dehalococcoidales bacterium | reverse complement strand
GCGACAACCGCTACCACTCCATCTTCGGCGGCAGCGTCTCCGGCGGCTGTTTCGCGGTACATCCCAGCGATACCGCCCCGGCGCTGGTTGCACTGGACGCTAAAATAGTGACCTCCAGCCGCACCATCGACGCGGAGAAGTTCTTCGAGGTCAAGCCCGTCAAGACCACGGTGCTTAAGGCCGACGAGATCGTCACCGGCATACAGGTGCCCGAGCCGCCCGCGGGATCATCCAGCGCATTCCTCAAGTTCGCCCTGCGCAGGTCCATCGACTTCCCCATCGTCAACTGCGCGGTCATGCTCACCCGCAAGGACGGCAAGGTTACCGCCGCCAGGATATGCCTCAACGCCGTCCACGTCATACCCTACAGGGCCGTTCAGGCGGAGCAGGTGATCATCGGCAAGAAAATAGATGAAGCGCTGGCTGAAGAAGCGGGGCAGGCCGCTGTATCCGCAGCCAAGCCGCTCGAACACAACAAATACATGGTGGCGGTTGCCAGGACGCTGGTCAAAAGGACGCTCCTGGCCTGTGCGGAGAAGTAATATATGACCGATCTGCTTGACATCATCGCAGGCCTGCTGAAGAAGGGTGAAGACCTGGTGCTGGTGAGAGTCATCAGCGTCAAAGGCTCCAGCCCGCGTCATCTGGGCTCCGCCATGATCGTACGCAGGAACGGTGGGATCGAAGGAACCGTGGGAGGCGGCCTGATCGAGGCGGCGGCCATGAGAAAAGCCGTTGACCTGTTTCAGGAAAAGGGCTTCGCCAGGCTATGGTTCGATATGACAGGCGATGATTTAACTGTGGCGGATATGGTTTGCGGGGGGAAGTGTGAGTTGCTGATCGAGTATCTGCCTGCCGATCACAATACATCGGAAGCATTTAATAGTCTGTTAACGGGCAGGCGGCATAACTATAAGAGTTATATGATCACTGCACTGCCTGCCGCAGACGAGGGCCGCGGGCCGCTGGAACATAGCGTACTGGCCCCTGGAAGCACCTGTGCCACAGGTTCGGACGGATCGGACGGATTATCAGCCAGGCTGACGGACACCGTATGGGGTTTAAATGAGCCTGCCCTAATCGATATCGAGGGGCATCAGTTCTGGGTCGATATTGTGCTCAATGCGGGTGTGCTATATATATTCGGCGCGGGACATATATCGCGCGAGGTCAATGATCTTGCTGCCAGGGTGGGATTCGCCACTGTGGTGCTGGACGATCGTGCCGAATACGCCAACCGTGACAGGTTCGGACTGCCGGCCGAAGTCATTGTACTTAAATCGTTTGATAACTGTCTGGCAGGTCTTGAACTCGATGATGACAGCTACGTGGTTATTGTGACGAGAGGTCATGCTTACGATAAAACCGTGCTGGCGCAGGCATTACGTTCAAATGCAGGCTATGTAGGCATGATCGGCAGCAATCGCAAGAGGGATGCAATATATAAAGCGTTGTTATCGGACGGGTTCACCGCCGCGCAGCTTGAGAAAGTGCATTGCCCCATCGGCCTGAAGATTGAAACCGAGACACCTGCAGAGATAGCCGTGAGCATAGTGGGAGAATTGATAGAAGAGAGGGCACAAAAGAGGAAATGGAAAAGCCAGGCGTCACGGCCATAATCCTGGCTGCCGGATACTCGGAAAGAATGAAGCAGTTTAAGCCGCTGCTGGACCTGGGCGGGAAACCGGTCATAGAGCGGGTGATATCGTCGTTCGCGGATGCCGGGATAGCGGACATACGTGTTGTCGCAGGTTTCTTTAAGGAGAAACTTATTCAGGCACTGGCCGGACTGAGTGTAAGGATAATAATAAACGACCGTTATGCAGCGGGTATGTTCTCTTCAGTACAGGCAGGTGTAAAGAGCCTGGATTCATCGACGGAGGCGTTTTTCCTCATGCCTGCCGACGTGCCGCTGGTGAGGGCGGGGACCATTCGATATCTTGCGGAGGTCTATAATCTTCATCGGGATAAAATACTGGTCCCTATATTCGATGGAAAGCGTGGGCATCCTCCGCTGATCGCTGCACGGTTTGCAGGTTCGATCATGGATTACAGCGGGGAAGGTGGACTGGGGGGTGTACTCAACCTTCACAACGCCGATATTCTTTCCCTGCCGGTCCCGGACGGCAATATCTTACTTGATATGGACACGCCGGAGGATTATGCAGCCCTGCGCAAGAAATTGCCGAGGATGGATGTTCCAACCTCTGCTGAATGCAAGGTCATAATGAGAGATATCCACGCGGCGCCGGACGCAGTGATCGCTCATTGCAAAGCGGTAGCATCAGTAGCGCTATTGATTGCCGATGAGATGAACCGGTGCGGATTCAATATCGACAGGGAGCTTCTCATGTCTGCCGCTCTGCTGCACGACCTGGCGAAAGGGAGTCCGGACCACGCGATGGTGTCGGCGCATATAATACGCGGGATGGGATATCCCGCAGTCGCCGAGATTATGCAAACCCACATGGATATCGTCCCCGGCACAGGTGCAGAAGTCAGCGCCGCGGAGGTGCTCTATCTGGCCGATAAGCTGGTCAGCGGTGACAGAGTAACGCCCCTGCAAGAACGTTTCAATCGAACTGTCGACAGATATGGGGATAAGCCGGAAGCGGCCGACAGGATCAGGATTCGCTATGAGAATGCAATTAATATTCTAAATCGAATCGAAGCGCGCACCGGCGCTCTTGATTTCAGCAGCCGCAGGACGGCGGGAGCACAGCTGTGAGTTTGGACCTGAGGATCATCAACAGCATCGGTGACTTTTCACTGGATGTGGGTTGGACTACAGATAACGAGCTTTTAGTGCGCTTTTCCCAAGTTACATTAGAGAAAAACATTTTCTTCGGGACGGGTGGCGCTGCCAGCAGGGAAGCGCAAAAAAAGCCATGGAAATGATGGAGCTGTTCTGATTATCTTTTCACGTGAATCAAATCCGGAGGTGTATGTGATATGTTGTTTACGATGTTGCTGGCGGTTTTGAGTTTCGCTATAGGCCTGACAGCCAGAAATAATAAGGCTATCAAAGAGATGCTGAGCATACGCAACTGCACATATGTCATCATGACCAAGGACGGCGCCAGAGGCAGACGCTATAAGATTATTAACGGTAAGTATTCTTCCGATACGGTACTGAAGGACTATGACCTGGCCCTGGTTTTCGAGAATGCTGATATAGGCTTTAAAACACTGGCGCTGGGTGGCGATACGGGCCTGCAGGTGGCCATGAACAACTATAATTTGAAGCTGGTTGGAAATCCAAATATCTTCAACTTCTTCGGCGTTCTTATCGCGGTTTCCATGGGTATGATGAAGCGGAAGTAGATTGAAATATAAGGAACCGGGTCATTCAGGTGTTGATTGAGAGTGAAAAGACAGGGGTATGGATATGAAGATAAATCTAAGCTATGGTAAGTTTATTAAAATAGAAGGTTACGGAAGCGATTCCATAGTCGAGGTGGCAGATAACTGCACGGTGCGCGATCTGCTGACTTTCCTCAAGCTGCCGGCCTACCTGCAGAAGGCCGTCATCGTACATGTGAACGAGGAGCCGGTCTGGAACGCTACGGTGCTCAAGGATAACGACACAGTCAAATTATACCGGCTGGTCAGCGGGGGCTGAGAAGCGGCGCCGGCGAATATAAATCTCTCAATACATGAACATCGGTGCTGATATAATAGGGGGCACTAAAACAGGAGGTTTTAACCATTAATGTGCAAGAAGCCTGCAATACTGGAAAAATTTTGTGTTCTTATTTTAACCGGCATAATTATTCTTGCGTCATTCGCCGGTTGCATCGGAGAAAAAGAGAAAACCATTACTGTTTTCGCTGGAGCGGCGAGTAAACCGGCGCTTGATGAAGCGGCTCAAGCGTTCGAAATTGAAACAGGTATCAAAGTTTACTGCACCTACGGCGGATCAGGTACTGTCCTCTCTCAGATGAAACTTTCGAGTACGGGCGATTTGTATATGCCCGGCTCACCCGATTACATCCCCAAAGCCGAAAGAGAAAATGTTATTGATCCCGGTACCAGTAAGATAATTGCATATTTAATTCCTGTCATTGCGGTTCAACACGGCAATCCTAAAAATATTCAATCATTGGCGGACCTGGCCAGACCCGGAATAACAGTCGGCATAGGAAACCCGGATGCAGTTTGTCTTGGGCTATATGCTATAGAGATACTTGATTATAACAACCTTCTAACGGATGTAAGCAAGAATACAATCACGCAGGCCGAAAGCTGTGAGAAGACTGCCAGCCTGCTGTCATTAAAAGCTGTAGACGCAGTAATAGGCTGGCATGTCTTTCATGATTGGAATCCTGACAGAATAGATGTGGTTTATATTAAGCCGTCACAACTTCCGAGGATCGCTTATATTCCTGTAGCTGTATCCAGATTCAGCCATGATATCGATAGTTCCAGAAAGTTTATGGACTTCCTGGTTTCTGAAAAAGCGCAGAGGATTTTCAGCAAATGGGGGTATATCTCTACGGAAAGCGACGCTCGCAAGTTCGCCCCTGACGCGGCAATCGGGGGTGAATATAAGCTGCCGGAAATCTATAAAGAACTGGCTAAATAGACATAAGTGTGTTTGAATTAGTATATACCGTAGCTTCGAGCGAGTCATAAAAAGCCGTATCATAGATTCCTGGCCCATTTTGGATTACTCGAACGGGCTCTCTGAATAGCGGGTAAAACAATATGATCAATATATTTAAAGGGGTATGTGGCGAAAGAGTATTTAGACTTGCAGGCATAAGTGCACTGGTTCTACTGCTGGTTTTCTCTGTTGGCATCGTCCTGGCCATGCTAACCTACACTGATTGGAATACCTTCTCGTCGGCGCTGCTTTCCAGAGAAATCATTTACGCTGTGATCCTTAGCCTGCTTACGGCTACGGCGGCGACTGTTATTTCAATGATTATTGCGATACCTGTGGCTTATACCATTTCTAAAACACAATTCCGGGGTAAGGATATAATAGACAGCCTGCTTGATTTACCTATTGTGATATCACCCATAGCCCTGGGCGCTGCTCTATTAGTTTTTTTTAATACAGGGGTAGGCGCAGCCATCAATACAAATATAAGATTTGTATTTGCCATCCCGGGCATTATTCTGGCACAGATAACTGTGGTGAGTGCGCTGGCAATCAGATTACTCAAATCTACTTTTGACAGCATTGATCCTCGATATGAGCAGGTAGGCAGAACATTAGGTTGCAGCAAACCTGAAGCGTTTTTTAGAATTGTTATGCCGCTGGCAAAAAATGGACTTATCTCTGCTTGCATACTAACATGGGCGCGGGCTATAGGTGAATTTGGAGCGACGGTTATGCTGGCCGGGGCGACTGCAATGAAAACGGAAACATTACCCATCGCGATCTTCTTGAGTTTTGCTTCCGGTGATGTCAGCAAGGCTATAGCTGTCATTTTCATACTTATAGCCATTGCTATAGCGGCTTTATTGATTATGCGAAAACTAATCGGCAAAAGATATGCGATATGATACATATCAGGAAGCTTTCACTGCGCGCAGGTAAATTCACATTATTAAAAGAGATCGACCTGTCGGTTAATAATGGGGAATATCTGGTCATACTGGGACCTACGGGCGCCGGTAAGACGGTCCTGTTGGAGTGCATCGCCGGGCTGCATAAAATTAAATTGGGAGAAATATGGATAGACGGCAGGGATATTACGCACCTGACCCCGGAAGAAAGGGGTATCGGGTATGTGCCGCAGGATTATATTCTTTTCCCCTTTTTAAATGTGCGCCAAAATATAGTTTTCGGTCTCAGACAGAATAGATATACAAAAGTTGAAGTACAGGAACGGGTGAATACTCTGTCAAATATGCTTAATATCCCTCACATACTGGAGCGTGATACACAGGCTTTAAGCGGAGGGGAAAAACAGCGCGTCTGTATAGCGCGTGCCCTGGCTTTGTCTCCTGAAATCCTGCTGCTGGATGAACCTTTGAGCAGCCTGGACCTTCAGACTTCGAAACATCTGAGGCTGGAACTGAAGAGAATTCACAGTGAACTTGGAGTTACGACAATACATGTAACGCATAACCAGGCGGAGGCGGAAGAGATAGCGGATAGAATAGCGATCATAAGTCACGGTAAGTTGGAACAGGTAGATAAACCGCATGAAATATTTTTCTCCCCAAAAAATGAAATAGTATCCAATTTTGTCGGGGCATTAAACATTATGAAATGTGATTCTAGCCGAATCCTCGGATCCGGTTTAACGGAAGTAAATTGCGGTGGGATGCGCATAATCCTTCCACTTGAAGAAGACCAGGTTCGAAAAATAGCTGTCTCACCTCGTGATGTCTATATCTCCGATATCCTGCCACCAAGGCCATCGCTGAATCATTATAAAGGGATTGTTACCAATACGTCGGTTTCAGGGAATATGGCAAAGATAGAAATTCAGGTGGCATCCAATTCTATTAAAGCAGAAATTACTGTTGAACTTTTTAATGAGATGAATTTATCAGCAGGAAAAGAAATATTTGTAATACTAAAGTTAAAAGCACTGAAAATATTATCAAATAATGACATATGAAGTCTATGTAAAAAGAGATATTGTACAGGAGCGTTCCCTCTAATTTTTTTACCGGTAAGCGCTGGAAGTGGATACCCTAGGGTCGCCTTAAACCAGTTAAGGGATAGCAGCCTCTTGCCTGACATCGCGAATATCCAGCAGCCGGTATTCATTTTTTGAAATCACTCTGCCTGTCGATAAAGATAATCGCTGGGTGAAGATAGGGCCGTTGATTACAACCGTGTGGTACTCGCCGTTTTCACCGCAGGGGTCTATGTTATTCTGTTTGAGATAATCACGGAATGAAGTGTCCACCATCCTGCCCACCCATTTTTCATCCATGTGCCTGGAATTTACGCCTACGACTACTGCCTCAAAGCCGAGCTCGATAAATTGATCGAGCAATTCACCGGTGGGCCGGCCCCACAGGGGCTCCAATGCCTCGATACCTATCTCGCCACAGACCCTCTCAACCCACTCCCTGTGCACGTCCAGGTAGATGTCGCCGAATATCATGCCTTTAACTCCGGTGGGGAGCAGTTTACGCACCCCGGCTTTAAAATCACGCTCATAGCCGTCCCAATCCGTCTCATACTGCGCTACCTGGATGCCCATGGCGGCGCCCTGCTGCCTGATCAGGTCGGCGTTGGTCCCGTGAAACTTCACCCTCTTCTCATCGTTGGAGATAAAGTTAACCAGATGAGAAACTTTACAGCCGCGGCGCAGTGCCTGGTAAAGTGCCATGCAGCTGTCCTTGCCTCCGCTCCAGGATACGATGTAATTGGTATTTGCTGCCTCAGTCATTTTTTACTCCTGTAATTCCCGTTCGGCGTAATATTCATCCAGATAACCCAGGACGTCGCTGCGAGTGAGTTGATTTTTCAGGTTGTAATCGTAAAGCGTGTACTCGTGATCTGGGCTCTTAAGAGGTTTGAACCAGATATGCGGCGGCTCATCGTCGCGGTGGGTGAATCCGGCCAGACGATTAAGCTCCAGCCACGTATCCCACATGCGAGAGCTGGCCTTTTTAAGTTCAATCGGAGTTTTTTCAATGCCTGTGACGGCCGAGTACAGGTCGGCCAGTGTCTGCAGGCTGTAGAAGCGAGAGATATAAAGACGGTGGCACTGTCCGAGCATATTGAACAGCCCGAAGAAGTCTTCACCGTGCCTGGCCAGTCGTCCCAGATTGAAGGAGTCGGCTGTGAAGAGGCGATCCATATCCGGCGGCGTTACGCCGCATCTCACGGCCTGTTTTTTTAGATCGGCAAGGGGCCAACCCGGGCCATAGGAGGGCGCTCCCATGGCGGGCCCTACACCCAGAGTGCGGCCGGGGTGCACCAGCATACCGAGGTGCATGGGGAGGAAGCCGCTCATACGCGGATCGAAGGCAATGAACTGTCCTTTGACCACGTTCTGCACGCGTCCGACAGCCAGGTTGCCCAGTTTCCGCGCAGCGCTCAAGATTCCATCGCACAGCACCGCACCAAAGCCTTCGCGGGCCGCTGTCATGCGCATTAGGGTCAGCAGTGTGTCGTAGCTGCGATCGAGCTCCAGCCCGTTGGTATCACTTTTAGTAATGATTCCCTGCTCGTAAAGAGTGATCACGAAATCGGCCAGGCCGTTGAAGCTGTATACGCGGTCAAGCCCCAGCCTGTTGATCTCGTCATAGTACTGGATGGCCATGAGGTATCTGTCGGCAACCGAGCCGTCGCTGCTGTAGCCGAGGGCGGGTGAATAGGTCATGGCGGCCATCTCCATAAAAACAGCCGTATCGTAGCTGCCTCGATAGCCGGGCACGTCCAGGCGGTCTTTATCCGACAGCGGGCAGGTCGCGCAGGCAATCTTTTTACGGGCCGCTTTATGTAATTCATAAAGCTCTGCCTTAAGCTCATTTAAATCGGGTGGATAAGGCATGAGTTCGGTGGAATTGCGAGCCACCACGCCTGGAGGTATCCAGGCGGAGGTCATGGTCATGGCGCCGCCCTTCATCATCTCGCCGCGCAAATGATAGCCAGTGATCTTCTCCAATATCCCATCCACAATTACCCGCAGCCGCTTTGGATCGGCCACTTCGATGGACCTGCTGCCCATGCATGCTACTATGGCCTTGAGCTTCTTTGAGCCCATTACAGCGGCCAGACCGCCGGAGCCTATGGTACCTCCCTTATCGATGTGTGTAACCGAGATGGCCGATTGCCTTTCCCCGGCTATCCCTATGGGAATGATGCTGCAGGGGGAATGTCTCAGCCTGAGCTCGTCGGACGAGTCGAACCCGTCCAGGCCCCAGATATCGGAAGCGTGCTTCAAACTGACGTTGTCGTCCTCAATGATCAGATAGACCGGCCATTGCGATCGTCCGGTTATCACCAGGTAATCGTAGCCCGAGGATTTGAGGAAGTGGCTGAAGACCCCGCCGGCATTGCTGTGAGGGAAAGAACCGTTAAGCGGGGACTTATAGACAGACATGGTCTGTGAGGCGCCCGGTATAAATGTGCCGTTGAAGGGTCCCGTGCCGATAATAATGGCGTTGCCGGGTGAAAGAGGATCGATATCGGGACGTATAAGTTCGAGGGCCAGCCTGTTGTTGATGGCGGCGCCGCCTATACATTCTCTGACGAGGTCCTCGTCCAGAGGCTGCTTGCGTGAAGTGCCGTCCGAAAGGTTCACATACAGTATATTGCCCGCGTAGCCGCCCAGCTTCATATCAGATCTCAGCCGCCTCTTTACTTGCAGTCAGGGCGCCGTAGGGGCAATAGCGGGCGCAGATAAGACAGGCATCGCAATCCGTATTGAATCTGACATCGAATTCATTGGGGCGTCCCACCAGCCGTTCGACCCGGATACTGGAAGCGGAAAGGTTGAATTTGTTGCCGGACCTGAAGGAACAGCGCAGCATGCAGGTAATACAGCCGGCGCATTTAGATGAATCGGCCTCTATAAATCGTCTGCCTTTCTCCACTCTGACTGTCATAGCCTATACATGTGAAAAAGTAGGGACGGGTCTTCAGACCCGTCCGCAAGAGCGGGCGCAGCTAAAGCAACGCCCCTACGGCTTTATATCCCCAATTAGCTTGCCAGTGCGCCGATGCCCAGCTTTTCCATACGGTCTTTGCTGGGTTTGCCGGTTGCCTTGTCCCAATCGCGTATCTCGTAGTACTCGGGCAGCATCTTGGCCATGTTGGGTACATTGCCTTCCTGCCCGCCATCGGGTATGGGTCGCAGCGCGATCTCCGGCAGCTCGTCATCCTTGGGAGTGACGCCGAACCTGCAGGTCATTGTCCTCATCAACTGGAAGATGCGCTCGCCTGCTTTCAGAATAGCGTCCTGGTCAACTCCCCAGCCGGTGGAGGCATTTATCATATCCACTATCGACTGCGTAGACATCATGGCGAAATGGCAGATGCCCAGAGCATCGGTCAACGAGCGCCAGTCCTGAGACAGCACTACCATGGGGGCCTTGTCGTCGCCCCAGCGGTCTCCCGGATTCAGGCCGAGGTCGGGATTGCCCATGCCGTTCTCAACCAGGTAGGCGTCGCTTTTATTGTGGTCAGCGCCCCGGTTGCTGGTGGCGTAGGCCAGGCCCATGCAACAGTAGGCGCGCGGGTCATGCATGGGGAACTCCAGGCCCTTGACCTGCATGGCCTCGCCGGGGCGGTTATAC
>CAYVBI010000059.1:0-10439 GCA_964448985.1 uncultured Dehalococcoidales bacterium | reverse complement strand
ACCAGACAGGCACGACCAACCACTTCTACGATATGCCTGCGGCTACGCTCAACTGGAATACCACCTACTACTGGCGGGTAAACGCCACCAATACAAGCGGAACCTCCGGCTGGTCAACGACATGGAGCTTCCAGGTCACTGCAGCCCCGGTAACCGGCACCGATGAAATCGGCATCTGGCGTAAATCTACACGCTACTTCTACCTGGATACCAACGGCGACGGCAAATACACCGACCCGGCCACCGAACGCTTCGGCCCTTTCCTCAGCGCAACCAAGGCCAATGATAGACCTGTTGCCGGTGACTGGAACGGCGACGGCGCCGACGAGATCGGCGTCTGGCGCGGCTCTGAACGCTACTTCTACCTCGATACCGACGGCGACGGCAAATACACCAACCAGGCCACCGAACGCTTCGGCCCCTTCCTGAGTACCTACGTCAGTGGCGATATGCCTGTAGCCGGTGACTGGGATAATGACGGCGCCGACGAGATCGGCGTCTGGCGAGGCTCCACACGCTACTTCTACCTCGATACCAACGGCGATGGCAAATACACCAACCAGGCCACCGAACGCTTCGGCCCCTTCCTCAGCGCAACCCAGGCCAATGATATGCCTGTCGCCGGTGACTGGAACGGCGACGGCGCCGATGAAATCGGTATCTGGCGCGGCTCTGCACGCTACTTCTACCTGGATACCAACGGCGACGGCAAATACACCGACCAGGCCACCGAACGCTTCGGCCCCTTCCTCGGTGCAACCCAGGCCAATGATAGACCTGTTGCCGGCGACTGGAACGGCGACGGCGCCGATGAGATCGGCGTCTGGCGCGGCTCTGAACGCTACTTCTACCTCGATACCGACGGCGACGGCAAATACACCAGCGCAGCCACCGAACGCTTCGGCCGCTTCCTCAGCTCCTACGTCAGCGGCGATACGCCTGTTGCCGGTGACTGGAACGGGCTGTAATTAAGGATAGGATTCAGTCAGCGAGGCAAGTCAATCCATAACGCGCATCTATGATGCGCGTTATGGATTGACAATTCGTCTACGCAATACCTATAATACATACTTAAGTGTATGTGGAGGTGTGTTGTATGAAATCCTTGCTTGTCATGGCTAGCGCCGTGATCGTTCTCTCCATTTGTGCGCCTGCCTGCTCCGGTGGTACAGCCGGTGCGCCCCTGGAAGTTTCCTGCGACGATTTTATGAAGCTTCAGCAGATCAGCCAGCAGGTGGAGGTCGCTACCGGCGATACAATCACGCTAAGCCTGTGCTCCAATCCTTCAACAGGCTTCCAATGGTCCAAAGATGCCGGCATCAGCGACAGCGCTGTGATCCAGCAGCTTGATCATAAATTCCTGGAACCAGTGGGTCAGAACAATATGGGAGCTGCCGGCAAAGAAATGTGGACTTTTAAGGCGCTCAAGCAGGGCGCCGCCACCGTATCCATGGATTACGGCCGTCCCTGGGAGGGTGGGGAAAAAGGCGAGTGGACATATAAACTTACGGTAACGGTTAAATAGCGTGGTGCGGTTATATTGAGGTAAGGCTATAATATTAATAATCTTGTTAAATGCATATACAGTTGTATATCGCAGCGGGAGGTAAAATGCGCGTTTTGAAAAACTCTAACAATAGTTACTGGCTCCTGCTCCTCTTACTTCTGCCTGCTCTGGCAATAATGGCGGTATTGCTGGTAAACTCAACGGCATCCGCGGTGGGAGATGCGACCGATGCCCCGCAGGTTGCGCCCCTGAACCCGGCCTTTGTCGAGTATATGCAGAAGCAGCAACTTGATTTGCAAAGGGGCTCATCTGCAGAGCGCAATTATGGCTGCGTACCGCCGCCCGTGGACCTCAGCCACATTGAAAGGCTGCGCGCACCGCAAAACTGAGCCGGCCTTAAGCCGGCGCACATTTGCCGGCAGGTATTCAATAGGGAGGTTTATTATGTGGAATAAAAACAGCAAGGGACTCTTATTTTCGCTTTTGCTGGTTTTAATACTTTCAGTCATAGCGGTACCGGCTCTGCCCTCCACCCTATTTGCGGACAGCCCTGAAAGCCCTCAGGTTGCGCCGATCAATCCCGCCTTTGAAGAATACCTGCGGCAGCAACAGAATGCGGTGAGGGCGCAACAGACTGCGCTACAGGAGGGCATAGCATACACGCAGGAGCGGAACTACGGCTGTGTACCACCGACCGTGGACTTAAGCTATATAGAGTCGCTCAGGAAACAGTCTAATTTAAATATGCAGGCTGCTGCCGATGCACCCACGGCGCCGCTCTCCTCCTTCAAATGGACAACGCCGACCAACCGGGTCACACCTATCAAGAATCAGAATCCCTGCGGCACCTGCTGGACCTTCGCCAATACCGCCGTCATGGAGTCCAAGGTATGGATCAATGGCCTGGCCACCAGCCCCGATTACTCGGAGCAGGCATTGAACTGCTGCACGGATCACAGCCTGGCATACACGGCTGACCATTGCAATGCCGGCGGGAATGATTTCATGGCACAGGATACATTCATCAAGAAAGGGGCCAGGCAGGAGGCCTGCCAGCCGTACGATCCCTACATCATTAATGGGCAGGCCTGCCTGGCATGCACACCTGCCTATTTAACCACCAATTTTGTCTGGGTGGCCTGGGATGACACCACCACGGCGGCCAGGGACGCCATCAAGACGGCCATCCAGACCCAAGGGCCGGTAACCGTTTCGTATTATCATAACGATGCATATATGTATTCAGGGTACAAGTACTACTACACGGGTACCAATAATACCACTCACGTGGTCAGCATCGTCGGCTGGGATGATTCAGTCACGCATCCAGCAGGTGGTGGCAGCGGCGCCTGGCTGGCCAAAAACAGCTGGGGACCAAGCTGGGGCAATTCAGGCTATTTCTGGCTGTGTTACGGCAAGGCAAGGGCCCAATATTTCGGCTCGCTGAGGGGGGTCAAGGCCTACAGCAGCACAGAGAAGCTGTATTACCTGGATGAGGCCGGCTGGACGCGCGGCGGTTATGGTTGGACGGATTGCACAGGGTGGGGAGCCAATATATTCACGGCTTCCCCGGCCGGCAACCTCACCCATGTCGATTTCTATACCGGCGGGGCCAGCACGACATACGAGATCAGGGTGTACAAGAGCGGCACTATCACCGCCCTGGGCACCGCCGCAGCCACCCAGACCGGCACCTGCAACGCGCCCGGATACTACTCCATACCGCTGAGCACCCCGGTGGCGCTCAACAACGGCCAAGCCTTCACCGTGGCCGTCAAGATGACCACTCCCGGCTGGGTGTATAGTATACCTATAGAGTGCTTCATCTCAGGGTATGCCAACCCCACCATCCAGACCGGTAGGAGCTGGGCAAGGCATACCGAATCCAACTCCTGGTTTGATTTGGCGAGTCAGGGCACGGGCTATAATGCCTGCATACGCGCCCGGGTAACAAGCGGCGGGACGACTGCAGACGACGACGAGGTAGGCGTCTGGCGGGGCTCTGCACGCTACTTCTACATAGATAAAAACGGCAACGGTGCGTATAACGGCACGGCTACCGAAAGGCTCGGAACCTTCCTCAGCTCCTACGTCAGCGGCGACGCTCCTGTTGCCGGCGACTGGGACAACGACGGCATCGGCGAGATCGGAGTCTGGCGGAAATCCACACGCTACTTCTACATAGATAAAAACGGCAACGGTGTGTATAACGGCACTGCTACCGAAAGGCTCGGCCCCTTCCTCAGCACCAGCGACCCGTCAGACCGGCCTGTAGCCGGCGACTGGGACAATGACGGCATCGACGAAATAGGCATCTGGCGCGGCGCCACACGCTACTTCTTCCTGGATAAAAACGGTAACGGTGTGTATAACGGCACAGCCACCGAAAGGCTCGGCCCCTTCCTCAGTTCCTACGTCAGCGGCGACGCGCCTGTCGCCGGCGATTGGGACAGGGACGGCATCGACGAAGTAGGCGTCTGGCGTAAATCTACCCGCTACTTCTACCTGGATAAAGACGGAAACGGCATATATGCCGGCACATCAGAAAGACTCGGCCCCTTCCTCAGCACTAACGACTCGACCGATGCCCCCGTAGCCGGGAACTGGGACGGGCTATAGTAGCTTGAGAGGTCTACGTGCTGATAATAGAGTCAACAGAGGCAGACGATAGTGGCGGCTGTCTCCCGGCGCCACAGATAATGAAATAAAGCTTTGGCAAGGAGAGGCGAATGATAAGAAGGTACGGCGACATCCTGATTCTATTTCTCATCCTGGTCCCGCTCATCTTCGGCGGTATACTTCAGGTTCCTTCCGTCCTGGCTGCCGCAGGGACCACTACTCTGGTCAGCATCTCCACCGGCGGTGTCCAGGGCAATAATGACAGCTTGGCTCCCTCTACCAGCAACGATGGTCGCTATGTTGCCTTTGAGTCCGCTGCAACCAACCTGGTTACCAACGACACCAATAGTAACACCGACATTTTTATCCGCGACCGTTTCACAGGCACCACCACCATGGAGAGCATCTCCTCCGCGAGTGTCCAGGGCAACGGTTATAGCATCGACCCCTCCATAAGCAGCGATGGGCGCTTCGTCGCCTTTGAGTCCTCTGCAACCAACCTGATTGACTCCGACACCAATGGTTACAACGACGTTTTTATCCGTAACCGTACCGCTCTCACAACCACCAGGGTCAGCGTCTCCTCTACCGGCGTCCAGGCTGACAAGGACAGCGGGCAGCCATCTGTAAGCAGTGATGGGAACTATGTTGCCTTTGCATCCAATGCAACCAACCTGGTTACCAACGACACCAATAATTACATGGACGTATTTGTCCGCAACCGTCTCGCAGGCACCACCACCAGGGTCAGCGTCTCCTCCGAGGGTGACCAGAGCAACAGTTGGAGCGAACATCCCTCCATAAGCAGCAACGGACAATATATCGCCTTTGAGTCCGCTGCAAGTGATCTGGTCAACGACGATAATAACGGCCCTGACATTTTTGTTCACGACCTGATTAACCACACAACCACCAGGGTCAGCCTATCAGCATCCGGCGCAGAGGGCAACGGGTGGAGCAGCGATCCCTCCATAAGCAGCGATGGAGCCTTAGTCGCCTTTGCGTCCATGTCAGACAACCTGGTTACCGGAGATAACAATGGTTGCATCGACGTTTTTGTTCACAACAGCACCAACGGCGCAACCACTATTATCAGCGCCTCATATAACGGCGGAGTGGGCAATGATCAAAGCGCCGATCCCTCCATAAGCAGCGATGGACGCTATGTCGCCTTTCATTCCTATGCACGCAACCTGATTAACGGCGATGATTTTGATGTAATTCAGGACGCTTTTGTTCGTGACCGCATCACAAACCAGACCACCCAGGTCAGTGTCTCAACTTCCGGCGTAAAAGGCAACCAGGGTAGTTCCTTTCCCTCCATAAGCAGCAGTGGGAACTACGTCGCCTTTCAATCCTGGGCCACTAACCTGGTCGTCGGCGACACCAATAGTAAACGGGACATATTTATCAACGATCAGTTTTATACAGGACATACGAGCGATGAGATAGGCGTATGGCGCGGCTCAACCCGCTACTTCTACCTGGATACCGACGACGACGGTAAATACACCAACCCGGCCGCCGAACGCCGCGGAACCTTCCTCAGCTCCTATGTCAATGGCGACGCGCCTGTCGCCGGCGACTGGGACAACGACGGCACCGACGAGATCGGCGTCTGGCGAAAATCCACGCGCTACTTCTACCTGGATAAAAACGGCGACGGCAAATATACCAACCCAGCCACCGAAAGGCTCGGACCCTTCCTCAGCGCAACCCAGGCCAATGACCGGCCCATAGCCGGAGACTGGAATGGCACCGGCACCGATGAGATCGGAGTCTGGCGCGGATCCACACGCTACTTCTACCTGGATAAAAACAATAACGGTAAGTATGACGGCACATACGAAAGACTCGGCCCCTTCCTCAGCACCAGCGACCCGTCAGACCGGCCTGTAGTCGGCGACTGGAATGGCGACGGCACCGATGAGATCGGCGTCTGGCGCGGCGCTACCCGCTACTTCTACCTGGATACCAACGGCAACGGTGTGTATAACGGCATAGCCACCGAAAGGCTCGGCCCCTTCCTCAGTGGCTACGTCAGTGGCGATGCGCCTGTCGCCGGAGACTGGGACAGGGACGGCAGCGACGAAGTAGGCGTCTGGCGCAAATCCACCCGCTACTTCTACCTGGATACCAACGGCGACGGCAAATACACCAACTCGGCCACCGAACGCCTTGGCCCCTTCCTCAGCAGCAATAACTCGACCGATGCGCCTGTAGCCGGGAACTGGGACGGATTGTGATGAAGGATAGGATTCAGTACGACATTCAGTGATAATTCGGTTTAATTTATATTAAGCAATCCGGGAAGAGGGGTACGCCATCAAAGATCGTTTGATTATTATGATCAAGATGATCCGAATACGGGGGATATCAGGTCCGCTACTGGGCCTGGTTACCGGAATCGCTATAATGTTGGCCTCCCCCGGGATGGCACAGGCATGGATGCTGAAACTGCCATTGGAAGTGCTCAGCGCCGGCGCGGATTCGATCATCATCGGGACTGTTGTTGAGCAGAACAGCTACTGGAATACCGGCCACAGCGATATTTACACATCAGTTGTCATCTCTGTAGAGGAAAGCCTGAAAGGCGTAGCCGGCCGGGATAAGATCACCCTCATCATACCCGGCGGCAAGGTCGGCGATACAACACAATGGGTAGAGGACACAGCGGCCTTCAACCCGGGTGAGAGGGTGGTGGTCTTCCTCGCTCAACTTGATCAGGCAGAGCTGCCCGATATGCTGGCGGCAGGACAACAGCCCGATACGCCGAAATACGGGGTGTTCGGCCACTACCAGGGCAAGTTCAGCATCCTCCAGGACAGTGTGGGCAACCTGTCATTGGCCCAATTTAAAGAACAGGTCAATCTGATGTTTAAGGGTGAACCTTCCCCAGGAAATATGAGTCTGGAAGCGCTGACAAACGGGACTGGCCCGTCTATCACCTGGGTCAGCCCTAATCCGGCCCCGGCGGGAACAGGCAGTCCAAACAGCCGGGTGGTTATCAGCGGCAGCGGGTTCGGAGCTACGCAGGGGACAGGGAAGGTGTACTTCAAGCCCGCAGGTTACTCCGCCATAGACGCTGGGATTTGCCCCTCCTGGTCGGATACCAGCATCACGGTCCTGGTACCTGCACGCATGGACAGCAACTACCTGTATGTGGTCACCGCCGGCGGAACAACAAGCAATAACTTTACCTTAAATGTCACTTTTTCATATGACGGGTACAAATGGCCCGGCGCCAACCCGGTGGTCAATTACAAGGTCAATGAAAATTGCCCATCCACCACCGGTGAAGCGTCGGCCATCCAGGCCGCCGCCGCCACCTGGAATGCAGCTACGGGCACGAATTTTACTTTGAACTATGCAGGAACTACCACTGAGACAACACCGGGCTATCCCGAGTGCCGTATATGGTGGCAGGAATTTGTTGGCGACCCCTTCACTTCGGCCCTTAGCTCAGTATCCACCAGCGGCGGCGTGATTACAGAAGCGCATATACAATTCAACACTCATTTTAGCTGGAGCACGGCAGGCACCACGCCGTCAGGTTACCACGATGTCGAATCTATCACCCTGCATGAATTCGGCCACTGGCTGTCATTGCACGATCAGAACGGCTATGAGGACAGCGCCAAGGTGATGTACGGCGAAAGGGAGCAGGGCCCCGGCGGTGTGAGGAGGGCCCTTACAAATACCGACCGGGACGGTATCCAGTGGATTTACGGCGCGGCGGCACCTTCTCACAAAGACGAGATAGGCGTCTGGCGGGGCTCCACACGCTACTTCTACGTGGATACCGACGACGACGGTAAATACACCAACCCGGCCGCCGAACGCCGCGGAACCTTCCTCAGCTCCTATGTCAATGGCGACGCGCCTGTCGCCGGCGACTGGGACAACGACGGCACCGACGAGATCGGCGTCTGGCGAAAATCCACGCGCTACTTCTACCTGGATAAAAACGGCGACGGCAAATATACCAACCCAGCCACCGAAAGGCTCGGACCCTTCCTCAGCGCAACCCAGGCCAATGACCGGCCCATAGCCGGAGACTGGAATGGCACCGGCACCGATGAGATCGGAGTCTGGCGCGGATCCACACGCTACTTCTACCTGGATAAAAACAATAACGGTAAGTATGACGGCACATACGAAAGACTCGGCCCCTTCCTCAGCACCAGCGACCCGTCAGACCGGCCTGTAGTCGGCGACTGGAATGGCGACGGCACCGATGAGATCGGCGTCTGGCGCGGCGCTACCCGCTACTTCTACCTGGATACCAACGGCAACGGTGTGTATAACGGCATAGCCACCGAAAGGCTCGGCCCCTTCCTCAGTGGCTACGTCAGTGGCGATGCGCCTGTCGCCGGAGACTGGGACAGGGACGGCAGCGACGAAGTAGGCGTCTGGCGCAAATCCACCCGCTACTTCTTCCTGGATACCAATGGCGACGGCAAATACACCAACCCGGCCACCGAACGCCTCGGCCCTTTCCTCAGCAGCAATGACTCCACCGATGCGCCTGTAGCCGGGAACTGGGACGGTCTGTAATACGTCTATCTAACTTAAATTAGTAAATAGGCCGGGGCCGGCGCCGTACTTTCCTGCTTCGGCATTGTACTCAGCTTCGCTACCATGTATATTAATTAGAATTCGTTGTCTGTTGGCGCCACGGTCGAGTGTGGCGATTTAGGGTGTGGGGTGGGCTGGCTAAGTTGGGACTGTGAGGCGGGTGGCTGCTGATCTGACTGTTTAAACATGCCGGGCAGGTAAACTACTGACAGCGTTACCACCATTATCAGCGCCAGGCATGCAATGGCTATTATCCAGGGCGCCCGTTTAGCCGGCCTGTCCGCTTCCTCTTCGTACTGATATCCGTTCTGACTCTGCGGATAACCGGCGGGCTGCTGTGAATGCCACGGCAGCATTGCCCGGCAATTGGGACAGTTCGTTAATGTAGCGTTTACTGACGCATTGCACCAGGGGCAGTAATATTGAAATCTCTCGTTACAATTCCAGCAGAATGGCTGCCCCATGTAATTCTGGGCGCCACACCTGTAACACTGGAATATCTGTTGCATAGAACTATCTTACCAGAACAGACTGATAGAAGAAAACAGCAGTCTTCCCGGGCCGAATGGTCGGCTCTCAAGTCAATAACCATTTTGCGCAGTTGATAATTGCCCGGCGCAATAGAAAATACTCGTAAAAGATGAGCATCATGGTAGATACGTGTTTGACATACAATACGGATGCCCATATAATCAGAGCCGGATTGATAATCTTATTAGATATACTCTAACTATGTTATAACGATTTTCTACCGCAGTACTAGTTTATTGGCTTGGCAATATAGGTTGAGGGAGGAGAAATGGCTAAAATCTGGAAACTGTTCCCCATGCTCGTAGTCCTTGTGTTACTTGTAGGGCTGGCACCCATCATATTTCCGTCCAGCCAAATATCAGCCGATGTGTCAGGCATAACTGTAACGCCACGTGACAGCCAGGTGGTGGGGCAGAGCACCGGATATGATATAAGTATCACGGTGGGTGCTGCCGGAGGCCTAGCGCCGGGTGATACGGTTACCGTTGAATTCCCCCCCGGCACCACCGTTCCCGTTTCAATGGCATCCGGCTACGTTTTCATTAAGACGGTTCCCGCCCAGAGTGTCAGCGTATCCTCTCGTCAGGTTACGGTAACGCTGGCAGCGGGATGTCTGGTGGCGCATAATGAGACATTTACCCTCACCTTCGCAACAGGCGCCGGGCTGAAGAACCCGACCACGCCGGGCACGGATAAAGCGGTTACCGTCTGGACCAACCGCGAAACCAACCATGTTACATCGAGCAGCTATACCATCGGCGCCGTGGAAGTGAAACGCGACGAAGCTACCGTCGGGACGTACGTCACCATCCAGGCTGCCATCGATGATGCGGGCACACAGGACGGAGATACTGTCCTGATCTACAGCGCGACTTTCACAGAGAATGTCATCGTCAACAAAGAGCTGACACTGGAGGGGACGGGCGCTACGGTACCTATGATCGATGGAGCCGCAGGTGGAACTACCGTGACTATCGCCGCCAGCAACGTCACCCTGACAGGTCTGACCATACAGAACGGGCCTACCGGAGTTGCCGTTACCTCGGGAACCGGTAACAAGATCAACAGCTGTAACATCATTACTAATACAACCTATGGAATTAACAACACCAGCGGTACTGCGATTGATGCCAGCAACAACTGGTGGGACTCAGCCAATGGCCCGGAGCACTCGGGGAATACATTCAATGTCGGCTTCCAGGGT
>CAYVBI010000058.1:0-10490 GCA_964448985.1 uncultured Dehalococcoidales bacterium | reverse complement strand
GCGTGAGCCTTACCCCGGCATCATGCACTTCCTCATCTTCGTGGGCTGCATACTCCTCTTTATCGGCGCCGGCCTGGACTTTCTGAACCATTACGTTTTCGAGCCGTTTCACGCCGCCTTCATCCAGGGCCCGGTATATATATACCTCGGCGGACTATGGAACATCGCCGGGGTCATGGTGCTGATCGGCCTTGTTATGGCCTTTATACGCCGCTATATTCAGCGGCCCAAGAGGCTCAACACCATAATGGACGACGGTGTTGCCCTTTTCCTTATTTTCATCGTCGTTATCTCAGGCTTCTTCCTGCAGGGATTCAGGATGATTGCTGCCACCCCCGAGGCCCTGGGATTGGCCCAGCCTGAATATTATGTGCATCCCGAGTGGGGACAACTCCGCTTCGGCGGCTTCTGGATTGCGGGATTATTCGCCGGTCTACCCGAAGCTTCGCGTTTGCTGTGGTACCAGGTCCTCTGGTACGGTCACGTGATAATCACCGTGGGCGCGGTCTTCTATGTCATCGTTGCCTGGGACAAGCTGACCCACATATTGATCTCACCGGTCAATGTGCTTTTTAAAACATCCCGTCCCAAGGGCGCGCTCAGCCTGGTTGACCTTGAGAACGCCGAGACCTACGGCATCGGTAAGATCGAGGATTTCACCTGGAAACAGCTGTTCGACCTGGATGCCTGCACCAACTGCGGGCGTTGCCAGGACAGGTGCCCCGCCTATCTGACGGATAAGCCGCTGTCGCCGAGGCAACTGGTACAGGACCTTAAGACGCACTGGCTGGAACGCTCTCCCGCTCTGATGGAGGAAAAGAAGGCCAGGGCCAAGGCAGCCAAGGCCGGCGGAGAAGCCGCCCCTGCCCCCGCGGAGGAAGCCGGCGGAAGCGCCAAAGCCATGGTGGGCGAGGTCATAACGGAAGACGTTATCTGGTCCTGCACGACCTGCCGGGCTTGTCAGGACATCTGCCCTGTTTTCGTTGAGCATATAGACAAGATAATCGACATGCGTCGCCACCTGGTGCTGGACCTGGCGCAGGTACCTGAAACCGGGCTTGCGGTGCTGCAGTGCATCGAGGCCAGGGGACATAGCTGTAAGGGTACGACCCTGACCAGGACAGATTGGACGGCCGGCCTGGACATCAAGCAGTTATCCGAAGAGCCGAATGTTGAGTACGTGTTCTTTGCGGGCTGTGCCGCGTCGCTCGAGGAGAGGAGCACCAAGATAGCTATCGCCACGGCCAGGATACTCAAGGCCGCCGGTGTGAGTTTCGGCATACTGGGCGCACAGGAGATGTGCTGCGGCGAGCCCGCCAGGCGTCTGGGCAACGAGTACCTCTACCAGACGCTGGCCGCCAATAACGTCGAGCAGTTCAAGGGCTACAACATCAAGAAGATCATCACCATGTGCCCGCACTGCTTCAATACGCTCAAGAATGAATACCCGCAGTTCGGCGGCAATTTCGAGATCATCCACCACAGCACCTTCATCTCGCAGCTTATCAGCGACGGCAAGATCAAGCCCGTGGTTATGAAGGAAAACAGGATAACCTACCACGATTCCTGCTACCTGGGCAGGCACAACGATATTTACAAGCCGCAGAGGCATGTATTGCAGGCTATTAATAAATTGCCGCTGCTGGAGATGGAACGCTCGGGCAACAACGGTTTCTGCTGCGGCGCGGGCGGCGGACGTTTCTGGATGGAGGAACGTATCGGCAAGCGTATCAGCGAGGTGCGCATCGAGCAGGTCATGGAGACCGGCGCGGATATAGTGGCCTCCGCCTGTCCCTACTGCGTCCAGATGTTCACCGACGCCATCAAGGCCAAGGGCGCGGAGGAGACACTGATCGCGAAGGACATCGCGGAGCTGGTCGCGGAATCGATGGAACTTAAATAGCTTTTACTATAGAGTGAAGGAAAAGGGCCGGTATGCATACCGGCCCTTTTTTTATCCAGTCTATCTCAGCCACAGTGCATAATGATATGGATTGCATTTATCAGATTATGAAACTGGTGGTTTAGACGGATGTGTGGAGCTATCATACTCTATCTTATTTTCTTTATTGACATGCTTTGACCTTGATGAGAAAACAACTATCAGTACCACAACTATTAATCCGCCGAATAATATAAGTATCAGCGGCCAGTCTATGTACTTGCTTTGAACCGTTATCTGACGCCCATTTTTTAACGATGAATAATTGAAATTATAAGTTGCCGTGTCTCTTTGATAGGAGTCAGCATTTGTCGCGGTGATCTGTCCCGGCAGAGTTATAGCCCAGGATAGATTGAACATTGAGTCCAGTACCGCCGCTCCCATTTTAGACCATTGCTCCCCTGCTCCGGCATCGATCGTATCCGGCGTCATGGGCGGTATGGTAAACGATAATGAATAGTATTTGATGAAAAAATTGTCAGTTATGGTAAAAACAGGGTCTTTAATACTTGAAGCGTCCTGCCCGCTGTTTTTGACGAACACAGTGGCGATATTACTGATATCCTCTTTCCGGAAAACCCTTGTTGCTGATATTGTTGTGGAGCCACCCTCGTTAGTCACATTAATCAGCCAGCCTTTGCTGATATAAGTCTGGAGCGGTAAGGCATTGGAAAGCGAAGTTCCCATCTGTCCGCTTCCCGTCAGAGAGATCTTTTGTATTATGAAGCCCGAGGGTTTAACGGTTGTGTGTATGTTGGCATCAACTCTGCCGCATGCTATAAGAGCAAGAATTGCTAATAGAAAAAGAGCCAGTAATAATACTGAAATACGCTTACCCATACCATCACCTCAGATAGCAGTAACTGATTATAAGCCTGTAAAATACGGATTACAATGTCTGGCTGGCCGTGCAGAAATCAGGCAGCTATGATGAGATATTGAGACAATTCAATGGGTATTTATATGCTGCTCAAGCTCTCTTTTTCTGACCGGCTCACGTCTTGGAATACAGAATGTTAAGGAAATAGTGGGATAGCGGCATCTATATTTTCTTCAACAATTGCAATACTAGTATTACAGGGCTACAAATTCTATTTTACCAATACAATGTTCGCCGGATTATTAACTATTATTTCAGGATGTCCCTCATATGTCTGTATCAGACCAGTAACCTGAATTGTTTTATACCCATACTTCGATATTGGATCACCGAAGCTTGACGCTGAATATGCCATAATAACAGTCGTGAATCCCTTCTTGTAATCAGAGAATTCATTTAAAAACACGTTTCCTTTTGATGATCTGAACGGATTGCCAACAAAATATTCCACACATTTGTATTTACCGATATTGTTCCAGGCATCCTGCGCCGATATACAAGCCGTTGGTGGTGGAGGATCGTAAGTTGGTGGTGTATAGGGAGTCTGCGTGGTCTGTGAAGATTGCTGTGCGCAACCTACAATGAATAATAATAAAACAGATACCACTGTTATTATTTGTCTATTTGCTTTCATTGACTTCCCCCCGTTGATTACTGATGCAGTGCTTCCATATTCCGAGGTTTTCTTCCACAGCAGAACATTGTGCATCAATCATCATTTTTTCATATTTACAGTCAGGGTAAATAATAAATACCTGCGCCCACCCCCTGCGGACTAACTCGCAATTAACGAAGTACCCGTCTTCTGTGAATACATACCGTAATAGCCTGCCGTATTGGTCTTTGTCAGTAACATCCTTTTCAATCCGTAACCTTTTACCGGTCAGCAGTTTGATGTTCTCAGCTTTTGCTTCCGGTCCCCCGCATTCCAAACCAATTGTGGGATGGTGTAATTCAGGAGTATCGATTCCTAAATATCGGATGCGGTCGCCGGTATTTAATATTATTGTGTCACCGTCGATTACTTCCTTGACTGTGTAATATGAATTCTCCGCATCTATCTCTGGAATAAGTACGAAAACGAGTGTAAATATCAGACAAATCGTAAGTACAATTGATCCAGACAGAATAATAAAAATGGATTTTCTTCTGGTGCCCACAACCCCCGACATAATGACACGATTATACGCCTAAGAATTATACCCTACAATGGATTCTGGGGCATCATGATTGGATTGCATATAACCTGGATCAAAAGAGGACTGAAAAAGGGATTTGGCTCCTCGGGTAGGATTCGAACCTACGACCTAGCGGTTAACAGCCGCCCGCTCTACCGTTGAGCTACCGAGGAATACACGTTACGTTGGCCGTACCCCGTGTTTCACGGGATAAACGAGATATTATAACATTGACTCTCCAGCGAGAGCAAAAACGTCATTTCGGGGCCGGGCCCATCAGCTTTGAGAATATGCCCTTTACCTGCCGCATGGTCTCGTCCAGCGTGCCATCGTTGTTGACCACGAAGTCGGCGTAGCCGGTCTTTTCGCTTACCGGCAGCTGCGTCCTGATCCTGTTGCGCGCATCCTCCTCGGGCATGCCCCTGGCGATTAACCGCTTGAGCTGGACATCAGGCGAAGCGAACACAACGATTATTTTCTCCACCAGCAGGTGGGCGATCTCCGGACCCGCCTCCAGCAACAGCGGGACATCCTTGATAATCAGCCCACCAGGATCGATACGCTTCATTTCTTCGACCCGCCGCTGGTCCTCCCCGAGCACTGCCGGATGAACGATGGAGTTCAGCTTCTGCAATTTGGCCGGGTCACTGAATACTATCCCGGCCAGCGCCTGCCTGTTTATGCTGCGGTCAGCGTTTAACACGTCTTTGCCGAAAGAATCCACAATAGTCTGCCAGGCCGGCTTGCCCGGCTCAACCACTTCCCGCGATATCTTATCGTGGTCTATAACGAAAGCGCCCAGCTTCGCGAACATGCGCGCAACTGTGCTCTTGCCCGTGCCTATGGTGCCCGTGACCCCGGCTATAATCATTTGTGGTTGTTTCCGTTAGAGCCGCAGAACCTGCCCGCTTTGAGCTCGGCCATCAGCTCCCCTTCATTGCGGATGTCGTTCTCAAAAATGGTAATGCACTTGCCCATCTCATCCAGGTGATGGGCGTCGCTGCCGCCGGAAGTGTGGAACCCCAGTTTGTCGGCAAGCTGGCAGGCGAATATATTGTTGCCCTCCATGTTGCGCCCATTGAATCCCTCGAGGGCATCGACTTTGTCGAATACGGGACGCTTGAGCACCAGGTCCGCAGCGGTCTGGAAGTCCGATAAGGCATGGCAGGGATATCCCCGGAAAGGATGTGCGGCGATCATGAAGGCATCCGACTTCATGCTGAGTTTGCGCAGGGTATCGATATCTATGACAGTGGTGAAATTGACGTTGAGGCCGAAGACCAGTATCTCGCCGCCCTCCTTTATCATTACCTCAACCCCGCGGAATACCGGGAAACCATGTTTCGTGCTGAGCGCCTGGATGTCAACCAGATCCCAGGCGCGGTCGTGTTCGGTGAAGCATAATCCGTCCAGACCCAGTTCACGCGCCTTAATAATAGCGTCTTCCGGGTCCAGCCTACTGTCTGGAGATAGTCGGCTCGTATGTATATGCAGGTCGATCTTCAATCTATGTGTTCACCGGAATATCTCGATGCCGGGTATCGTTAAAGCGGGATTGCCTTCCGGCAGCACCTGTCGTAATTGATTTGCAGGCGAATTATAGCAGCACTTACAAAATTTGACTACCACTCAGGCCTTGTCTATTATTGCATCATATAGGGAGGTGTTGTGATGTCTGGGCAAAAAGTGATCGTTACCGCCGCATTAACCGGGTCTGCTCATTTTCCAAGTATGTCGCCCTATTTGCCGCTTACACCCGAGCAGATCGTCGCGGACGGCATCAGGGCTGCGGAGGCGGGAGCGGCCATACTGCACATACATGTCAGAAACCCTGAAAACGGTATGCCCAGCCCCGACATCGAGCTCTTTCGCCGGGTGCTGACAGGCATCAAGGCGGATTCCAACGCCGTGATCTGCGTCAGTACGGGCGGCGGCATGGGTATGAGCACAGAGCAAAGAGCCTCACCGGTTACCACCTTCAGGCCGGAGATCGCATCTCTCAATTTCGGATCGATGAACTTCTCGGTCTTTCACGTGGCGGAAAAGGTCAGGGATTGGAAGTACCCCTGGGAAAAGCTGGGAATGCTGGCCAGCGAGGATTATATCTTTCCCAATACCTTTAAAACGCTGCGCGAATTCCTGACATTGTTCGCCGCCAGCGAAACCAAACCGGAGGTGGAGATATACGACCTGGGCATGGTCAATAACCTGGCGTTCATGATTGGGCGGGGACAAATCAAGTTACCCGTGCATATCCAGTTCGTGACCGGCACACTGGGCGGCGTACCATCGACGGTAAACAGCCTTGTCACCCTGGTAAACGCGACCAGGGACGCCCTGGGAGCCGGCAATTTCACCTGGTCTGCTATAGGCGCGGGAAGGTTTCAGATGCCCATCTGTACCGTGGCGATGGCTATGGGCGGGCATGTCAGGGTTGGCATGGAGGATAATCTATATCTGAGCAAAGGCGTGCTGGTTACGAGCAATGCCGAGCTGGTGCAGAAGATCGTACGCATCATGAGGGAACTCGGACTGGAGCCGGCCAGCCCCGCAGAGGCAAGGGCCATCCTGGGATTGAAGGGCCTGGATGAGGTAAACTACTAAAAGTTTACCACCTGAGAAATAAGTCACCGGTCGATTGAAATTTCAATGAATAATCTATAAAGTGTAGAGGGGTTTAAAAGCCCCTCTATTCTTGTCGTCAGGAGGAACCGATGTCAGCTTACCGCGATCTTATCTATGATGTTAAAGGGCACGTCGCCACGATAACGCTCAACCGTCCCGGGGCGATGAACGCCTGGTACAGGGGGATGAACGATGAGTTGAAACAGGCGGCCATCACGATCGATAACGATCCGAATGTCAGAGTGGTGATCATTACCGGGTCCGGGGAGAAGTCGTTCAGCTCAGGCATAGACCTCAAGAAGATTGCCGCCGGCGAGACCTTCATCACGGGGCCCGACATACGGGATTACTACGACGGCATACGCAAGCTGCGCGATGTCTTCACGATGTATGAGAAGCTGGCGGTGCCCGTGATCGCCGCTATAAACGGCTACTGCCTGGGCGGCGGGCTCGAGCTAGCCCTGGCCTGCGACTTCAGACTGGCCGTCGAATACTCCGTTTTCTCCTTGCCGGAGGTGCAGCTGGGCATCATACCTGACTTGGGAGGATGCCAGCGGCTGCCCAGGGCGGTCGGTATCGGAAAGGCCAAGGAGTTGATATACACGGGGAAAAGGATAGAGGCGCCGGAGGCGTTACGCATAGGCCTGATACAGCAGATATACGTCAAAGGGAAACTCATGGAGGAAACGCTTAAGATGGCCAACGAGATAGCCGGCTATAATCCGGTGGTCGTGCAGGCTGCCAAGAGAGCCTGTAACGTAGCTATGTCATATCCGCTGGAGATCGGGCTGAGCTTCGAGACCACCTCGTCGGCCTTTACCATGAACGATACCCAGCATGGTACGCGGCCCTTTTCCATAAAATAATAGATAAAGGATCAATGAGGTGAGTTGATATGTCCAGCGTGGTAGCGGTGTGCAGGAGCGATACCAAAGGCGTCAGGAAAACGCCGGTCGACAGGGGTGTATTTAAGATTGGAGTAGGATTGGAGGGGGACGCACACGCCGGGGGCGATGTCGTGAGGGAGGTGAGCCTGCTGGCCCTGGAAAGCATAGGAAAGATGAACAGCGGCGGACGCGAATTCAAGCCGGGGGACTTTGCCGAGAACATCACCACCAGTGGCATAAACCTTCCATCTTTGCCCATAGGCACGCGCTTGCAGGCCGGCGGCGAGGTGACGCTGGAGATAACGCAGATCGGCAAGAAATGCCACAGCGGATGCGCCATCCTTAAAGAGGTCGGGAACTGCATCATGCCCAAAGAGGGGGTTTTCGCCAGGGTCATAAAGGGGGGCACCGTCCGGCCCGGCGATATGATACAGGTGATCAGATAACTATCGTGCCCTTCAGGTAGGGTACAGCTTTTCCGCCTATCTCCACCCTGTCACCCAGATCCCTGCAAAACAATTCGCCTCCCCGCTTGGAAAGCTGGTAGGCATGCAGCGCATCTTTCTTCAGGCGCTGTGCCCAGTAGGGGATAAGGGTGGAATGGGCGGAGCCGGTGACAGGGTCCTCATTTATACCGACGGCCGGCGCGAAGCAACGTGAGACGAAATCCGCCTCATCGCCCGGGGCGGATACAATTATACCCAGGCAGTCCAGCTTCTTAAGCAGTCCGAAGTCCGGATCGATCGTCAGTATATCCTTTTGTGAGCGATAGACAGCCAGGTAATCGCGGGACAGGTAAAGCTCTGTCGGCGCAAGCCCGAGCGCACGGTTGAGCAGGTCGTTTGCTGCTGTTTTAACTGCTTTCAATACAGGGAAATTCATTTTAAGCAGGTCGCCGTCCCTTTTAACCGTTAGTTCCCCGCTTTTTGACGAGAAGGCGATCGTGCTGGAGCCGTGGTTGCAATAGTTGAATATGACGTAGGCGGCGGCCAGAGTGGGGTGTCCCGCCAGCTCGATCTCCACCGCTGGCGTGAACCAGCGTATCTCGTATTGTGTCCCTTTACGCACGAAAAAGGCGGTCTCCGACAGGTTGTTCTCCTCCGCGATCTTTTGCATCAGGACATCATCGATCCACTCGTCGAGCGGGCAGACGGCGGCGGGATTGCCTCCGAACACGTGGCTCGTGAATGCATCGATTTGATATAGAAGGATCTCCATCATGCCACCTCCTGCAGCTAATACCTGACGGATTATAACCGAATAATTTATAATGTGTATACTCGTCATATATGTACAAAGAGGCTCATAAATTTCCATTTCGTATGATGATATTAGAGCAAATAAAGGAGTAAATCATGGAGTCAAAATGTGCAAGCTGCCCGATGAAGAAAAAGGCTGAAGCTAATCCCAAGGCCATTATGAGCAGGATCTGGAAATGGCACACCACATGGTGCCCGGGCTGGAAAGCCTATCAGAAAGAACTGGCCAACAAGTGACCATCCTGAATCAGATAATCTATTTGCGGTAATGCTGCCAGCGCTTATAATCGTTAGGCAGCCTTACCGTATCTTTAGCCGACTCGTCACCTACGCACAGCTGTTTACTATAGCCATTGACAAGTGTGAAGTATATAGTTATACTATATACTTAAAGGCGAATATCAATGGCGACAGCTTTAGAGAAGAAGAGGGGATTGATGCGGATCAGCGAGGTTTCCCGCATCACCGGGGTTTCTCTGCCGACCATACACTACTATGTTCGGGAGGGGCTGCTCTCCCCGGCGGTCAAGACCGCCCCCAATATGGCCTACTACAGCCCGGAGTGTGTCGAGGATATCCGCCTGATCAAGCAGCTCCAACTGAAAAGGTTTCTACCTCTTTCGGCCATAAAAATGATGATGAGCGCCAGGCAACGCGGTGAGGACACCAATCACTTGATCGAGATGCTGACCTTCCTCGACGATATATTTCATCCGCTTGGAAAGGGAGAATCCGGGGGCCTGACCTTCAGCGAATTGATCAAGACCACCGGTATGTCTGCCGCCGATCTTAACGATCTGGATGAGCTGGGCCTGCTTATGCCGGCGGATACACCGCAGGGCCGGATCTATGATGATATCGATTTACGCATTGCTCAGATCGTCAGCGAGCTTGCGGAGTTCGGCCTGGGATCGGCCGACCTGCAAGTCTACAAACAGTATATCGATGCCGTCCGCAACGAGGCCAAAACGATACACGAAAAAGTGCATGAGATGCATGGCTCAAGGAGCGTCCCCGTCGCCCGTCTTTCCAGGGCCTTGACTGAAATGAAATCATGCCTGTCCCACAAGATCTTTCGTGAGGTCATCGCCGAACATCATCAATAAAACCTGCTCCTGGTAAAAGAATGAGAAAAGGATCGGAATTACACAATCACCGGCTTAGACATTGCGGGACCAAATATATCCGGCTTAACACCCGGTTGTGCCGGGCATGCTGGAAGTGCGTTAAAGCATGTCCGAATAAAGTGATAGGCAAGGTAGATCTGTTGTTTCACAGGCATGCACATATAGACAGAGCTGAGAGATGCCGCGGATGTCAAAAATGTGCAGAAGCCTGCCCCCAGGGGGCTATCAACGCCTACAAGATTAAGCGACAGGAAAATTAGAGGTATTCACATGAGGAAGTTCATATGTATTTCTATGCCCATATTACTGATACTTGTCGTGGTGACAGGTATTGCGGAGTCCCAGGAGTTCCATGCAGGACGTCCGCCGGTGGCCCACATTTTCATAGCAGTCTTGTTTATCTTGGCGATGTGCATACATGCCTGGCTGAACAGAAAGGCACTGGTTAAATACTTGAAGAGCTCGGACGAAGGCTGAAGAGTTATTGAATCGTCGCAACAGCAACTCTGCTTGATGCTGTCGAGGAAATAAGAACGGTTGGCTGCCGAGCCAGGATTCGAACCTGGGCAAATGGATTCAAAGTCCATCGTGC
>CAYVBI010000057.1:0-10519 GCA_964448985.1 uncultured Dehalococcoidales bacterium | reverse complement strand
ACTGGCAGAAGCAAGCAGGTAGGACACAGCAACAGGTGGACGCGGATAGAGAGGAGAAAAGGGGGAGGAAGGAGGGGGAGGAGGAGGGGGGGGGGGGGGGGGGGGGCATTTTCACTGGACAACAACACTGAAAGAGACTGCCTATTGACATTTCATTTACGTCTTGGTATGATCTACGGAAATAATATCACAACAGGTAATGCCCTTAATATCAATTTCAAGGAGGGCGGATTCAATTGGGCTATCCATAATTGCGAGGCTTACTTATAATTTCCATCTCAATATTGGACTGAAGCGACTTAGGCAAAGAAATCCGCTTGCACAGGAGAATTGACCAATGCTTGTCTATTCGAGAAACAAACTGACCACGATAGAAGATCTGAAAGACGGATCACTCCTAGTTAAAGTCATTTTCAATGACACCTGGTTCTCACGGTCATTGGAAATGACGATCAAGGTACCCGATATGGAGGTTACGGATGTCAAGGGCGAGTTCAACAGGTCTTTTTACGAAATATGTGTGGAAACCTTGCCTGTCATCCAGGAAGCTGTAGGTATAAGGATAGGGCCAGGCTTAATAAAAAATATAAATGCGCTTATCGGAAACCGGGCAGGCTGCCGCCGCATGGCCGATATGATCCTTGACGGGTGCGATCAGGTAGTTAACAGGTTCACTTTTGGCATGATTAGACAGATGAAACCCATCAAAGACGAGGAAAGGCCTGCGGCGCAGAGAAAATTCTTGAAAATGAATCCTCAACTAATCGGGAGTTGTATAGCCTATGCCAAGGATAGCCCGCTGGTTAAGGTGGAGGAATAAATTAGGATGTCAGCATTGTCATTTAGCCGCAGCAAGTTAGTAGCAGTTGAAAGAAGCAGTGAGAATATATTGAAAGCCCACGGTGTATTGGATGACTACATCTATGGCATGGAAATTGACGTCGAGGTAAATCTTGGTGATTTTAAAATTATTACAATTGGCGGCAAGATGAACCGTATAACAACGAGCGAATGCCACAGGGCACTGGCGGTTTTGCAAAACGCCGTTGGCATGGATATCACCGAACGGGATTTCGCCCGTACGGTCAACCGCATTATCGGAAGGGCAGGATGTCTACACCTTGGCAACCTGCTGGTAGAATGTTGCGATAGTATTCTTCAGGCAGCTATATTCAGTGATCTGGAAAAGGACGATTTCAAATATGTGGAACTAAATGCCTCGCAATACGCAATAGAAAAGGTGGCAACGGTTCCAGGACTTAAAAATAGTTGCCTTGCCTATTCGGCGGATCAATAAGATCCCATGCTCATTGATATACATATCCATACCAGGCAATTTTCCGCCGACAGTTCCATTGATCCCGAAGAAGCTATAATTAAAGCAAGGGAATCTGGACTGGATGGGATGTGTTTTACCGATCATAACAAAGGGTGGGATATTGGAGAAATTGAGCGTCTCCATACAAAATTTAGTTACCCTTTATTTTCGGGAGTGGAAATCGATACGGTCGAAGGACATATCCTGGTATTTGGTGTAGACATCAACGTAGAAGTCCCGCTCAGAATAGCCAAATTGCGTGAAATTGTAACTCAGGCTGGCGGTTTCATGATTGCAGCCCATCCACTCAAAGGGTACCGCGTTTTCAATCTGGCTGATCTTAATCTGACGCCGGAGCAGGCCGCTCAAAGACCCATGATGCGCCATGTCGACGCTATCGAAGTATGCAATGGAAAATGCAACGACAGAGAGAATAATCAGGCTGGTGAAGTTGCCCGGATACTCAGTCTACCGGCTACCGGCGGCAGCGACGCCCATTCTGTCGATGAAATAGGTTCGTGCGTTACGTATTTTGAAAATACTATAAAAGAAATCCCTGATTTACTAACCGCTTTGAAAGCAGGTCGCTATAAAGCAGTTAAACGATAGGAAGAGCGTGAGGATAGGGCATTCACATGTAAGAATAATCAAAGGGGGTTGATGGAGCATGGAGCAACACGGTAAATGGAATGCAGTAATTAGAAAAATCGAAGGATTGCTAAGGCTAAAAACGTTCCCCGTAGCCATAAAATTCCTGGCTGACGAAGACGAGCTAAAACGCAATAAGTGGGTCCGTCAGGTGGACCAACCCATGCTGTTCTGCCAGCTGATAAGCATAGTCAGGACTTTTGACTGGACAGTCGGTGCAACTGTAAAAAATATTTCCCCAATGTGCGCAAGCATCGTCGGCCTGATTGCGCCCCTACCCGAAATTGAAGACGGTACTTTCAGGAGCCTGGTATGGTGCAAGACAAAAGAGGACGGCAAAAAGTTCGAGTCTTCGGTTCCCCGCATACCTATCGGCAGACACAAGGCTATCTTGATGGCGCCTCTTGTATATGATCCTTTCGAACCGGATATGTCGCTGGTTTACGCTAATCCTGCCCAGATGATATTGATTATTAATGCTCTGCAATTTGAAGGGTATGAGAGAATGCAGTTCTATTGCGTGGGCGAATCTTCGTGTTCAGACGCTATTGCCCAGCATTACCTGACAGGGGAGCCTTCCTTGACTATCCCATGCTACGGCGAAAGGAGATACGGGCATGCTCAGGATGATGAGCTTGTTATCGCTCTATCGCCGGCACATCTTGAAAAAATAGCCAAAAACCTTGAGGAACTATACAAGAGGGGTGTAAGGTACCCAATTTCTTTCTGCGGCGCTCAGCTGAATATTATGGCTAATCTTCCTGACACGTACAAGAATATGAGGGACCAGAAATAGGTACCCAGGCTGCCAAATATAAAAAAACTAACATATGCACTTTTAGCCTATTGACATTCCATTTACATCTTGGTATGATCTACGGAAATAATATCAGTACACGCTAGACCCTTATTATCAGGGGTGTTGTTTTCGGCAAAGATGCATTCTTGCGTTGCCATGAATCATTAACACGGAGGCAAAGATATGCAAGATAAGGGATTATCCCTTCTGGTCGAGGGGCTGCTTTCAGGGGACAACCGGTCTTTAACAAGGCTGATAAGTCTTGTGGAGGACGATTCACCTCTGCTCCCCGAGCTTTTCCGTCATATATATCCCATAAAGGGGCATGCTCATACCATCGGTATATGCGGCCCGCCGGGCACAGGCAAAAGTAGCCTGATCGACGGTCTTATTGCTTTGTTAAGGGAGCGCGGCCTTAATTTGGGAGTAATAAGCATCGATCCCAGCAGTCCTTACTCCGGCGGAGCCGTTCTAGGTGATCGAATACGCATGCAGAGGCATTTCCTCGACGAATCCGTTTTGATCAGGAGCATGGCCACACGCGGACATATCGGAGGCTTGTCTCACGCCACCAGGGGGGCGGTAAGGTTAATGGACGCCTCCGGTAAAGATGTGATCCTGATTGAGACGGTAGGTGTGGGTCAGACCGAGGTAGAGATCGCGGAGATCGCCGATACCACCGTCTTGGTCCTGACACCCGGACTGGGAGATCAGATCCAGGTGCTTAAGGCGGGCATTATGGAGATCGGAGATATTTTCGTTGTGAACAAAGCTGATCAGCCAGGTGCGGGAAAGCTGGTTGCGGAGATAGATATCATGTTGGGGCTGAATCCGAATCATGAAAATATGCAAGCCTGGATTCCCTCTGTTGTAAAAACCGAGGCCATCAATCAGAAGGGCCTGGAAGAACTGTGGACCGCAGTTGAAAGCCACCTCAATCATCTCAAAAATAACGGGATTTTGGATGAAAAAAGAAAGGCACTTCTTGTTTGGGAAACTGTTGAGCTGTTGTCCAGCAGGATCAGAGACAGGGTGCTGGAAAAAATTCTGGATGGGGGTTCAATGGATGATCTGAAAGAGAAAATATGCAAAATGAATATGGATCCTTATTCAGTGGTTTCAAATATCCTGGGTAGCTCCGGACTTAAAATTTAGCTTGCAAATGAAAAATATTGAGGAGGGTCTCAATGCAAAACAAAAAAGTACGTATTTTATTGGCCAAGATCGGTTTGGACGATCACCAGAGATCACTTCTGGTGCTGTCAAAGGGATTCAGAGATGCCGGTTTCGAGGTGATCAACCTTGGTCACTTCCAGACGCCGGAGACGGTGGTAGCCTCTGCCATTGCTGAAGATGTTAATGCTATCGGACTGAGCTTCCATACCCTTACTTATATGGGTTGGGTGGTAGATGTTTGCGAATTGCTGGAGAAGAAGAAGGCTAAAAACATTGCTGTATTCGTGGGAGGGACCGTCCCTGAGGTTGATGATAAAGAATTGAAAAAGCTCGGGGTGAAGGGATGTTATAGGCCGGGAGCCTTAATGAAAGATATGGTTGAGGAGATTAAAAAAATGGTCCTTGGAGTCAACGTTTAAATCCAAATAAGTATCAGTTGAAAGGAGTGCAAAATGGACAATATTGAAAAAGAGAAAAATCTGCGGAATGAATTCGAGCTCAAGACGGGAATCAAGCGAAAGATGATGGGCGAGGAAAAAACCCAGAGCGGCTATGCGGTCAAGGTATGTTACGGTCCGGATGATATAAAGGATATTGATTTCAACGAGGATATCGGATTCCCGGGAAAATACCCTTTTACCCGGGGCGCCTATCCCCGGATGTATCGTGAAAAGCTGTGGGTGCGGGGTGCTATTCCCGGTGGAATGATGTTTGCGGAGGATCAAGGCCTAGATGAGGTGTCCGAATTTAAGAAGTTGGAGGAGATGGGCGTCATCGAGGGGGCGGTAAGGACCAGCGGAGATTTCCACAATCTGGCCACTATCGACCCTGATCATCCGCTTGTCAAGTATGACATCGACAATTGCTCAGGGGCAAAATTCGCGCTGTGGCAGTTCTTTAACGGCCACTATGCCGATTTCTTGAAACACTACATGGGTAGGGGGACCGAGGGTTTTATCCTAGAGATGGGACATGCGGTGGGAGCAGCCGACTCGGTGGAATGGGCGCTTATCCTGGCTTATCTGGAAACGGCCGGTAAGGATATCAGCAAGATGAGGGGGAACATGGTCAACGATCCTCTTCACGTGCAAATAAATAATTGTATGCGCTATAAACAGCCCATGGAAGTCGGCTGGCGAATATCCACCGACGCTATGGAATTCGCAGCCCGCTACGTCCCTCACTTCAGGCCAACGAACGGAGGTTGCGCCTATGATATGAGAGAATCCGGCATTAACACCATACAGGAACTGGGATTCCGTTTCGGTAACTACATAGAATATTGCGACGAAATGGTGCGCAGGGGCGTCAGATTCGAAGATTTTGGGCCCAAGCCGGCTATAGCTCTGAGTGCTGAGATAGATTTCTTCGAGACGATTTGTAAAATTCGCGCTGCACGCAAAATCTGGGCCAGACTGGCTAAAAACCGTTACGGCGTGGACCCTAACACCGTCAAGTGTCCACCCTGCAATACCAACGGGGCTGGAAATTCAATGACCTGCACCCAACCAATATTTAATGTAGTCAGGATCACTATCGAGACATTGGCCAGTGTGCTGGGTGGGGTTAACGGGATGGAGTTGAAGGCTTATACGGAAGCCATTTCACCTCCTCCTCACGAAGCGTCAGTAGTGAACAAGGGCATCGAATCTATTATAGCTGAAGAAACAGGGCTTCCCCTGGTGGCCGATCCCCTTGGCGGCTCCTATTATGTGGAGTGGCTGACAAAAAGGATTGAAGAAGATACGATGGTTTTAATTAATCAGATACTGGAAATGGGAGGAATGCGCGAGGCTATCAAGTGCGGATGGGTTCAGCAGGAGGTCGAAAAGGGGGCACTGGAAAGGCAGAGGGAACTGATGGAACTGCGGCGGATAAAGGTCGGTGAGAATGCCTACCTTCAATTGAACGATACGCCTATCCCGCTGCCCATGCTCAAATACGAGAGACCCACGGTTGCTCAGCCTCTGGCAAGGCACCAAAAGATACTGATGGAAGAATGGAAGCAATTTTTAGCGGAGCGCGATATTCATAAGGTGACTCCTGCCTTGAAAGATGTCTTCCACGCCACTAAAAACGATAAAAACATCATTCGACCGGTTATTGAGGCCTGGAAGGCATATGCATCCATCGGCGAGATCATGGGCGTAGTCAGAGAAGGTTTGGGCTTCCCCTACGACCAGTTTGAGATGGTGAAGAGGCCTGATTACGTTAAGTATGATTAGATCCTTGATTAATTAATTCATTTATTACCAGAGGAGTTCGAATGAATGATATAGTCCCCGTCGAGAAAAAAAGGGTGTCCGAAGAGGTGGTGAGCCAGATTCAGAGGCTAATCTACCTGGGTCGATACAGATCCGGCGAGAAAATGCCTACTGAAAGAGAACTGTGCCAGTCCTTTAATGTAAGCAAAACCTCACTGCGGGAAGCCCTGTATATATTGCAGACGATGGGATACATCTACATTCAACCCCGCAACGGGATATTCGTCAATTCTCCAATACCGAAACAGATGCCGATACCGATTAAACGGATGTTTAAAGTCGGGCCGGAGCAGTTCTACGATATTCTAGATACTCTGGAGGCCTTGGCCGTAAAAGCCTTCTCTCTGGCCGCTCAACGAGCCACAAAGGCGCAAATCCTGAAGGCAGAGGAGGTTCTATCCAGGATTAAAGAACACATCGACAACAATAATGATTTTTATAGCTCCTCGGTGGCACGTAGTTATAACATGGAAATATATTCTGTGATCATAGAGGCCTGCAATAATCCTCTTCTGGAACACTTCAGTAATTTTACTATTGAGTTTATTAAGGGCCCGTTTCCATTAGATACTGAAAAGTTGGATTCCATACCGGGTTTTGTGCAGACGATATACGAGCAGTTGCAAGAGGCGGTCATATGTTTACAAACCCGAGATTCAGAAAGAGCCCAGAAGATGATCGTGACTCACATTTCCTTCATCAAAAGGAGCTTGAATAAATTGATTCAGGAATCCGGGGAGGTGCAAATAGATATAAATACCTTCTAATTTTCAATGTGCAAATCATGAATATTCGATCGGAGGTAGTAGTATGCGTTTTAACAGGGGGGTTAGAAATGAATTTTCCATATAGAAAATGTACCGGTGAACGGCAGAAGCAGTTAAGCTTTAACCTGTTGTTAAAATATATCAATGACTATGTCTATCCCTACTCTCCTTATTATCGCAAGCTGTTTAAAGAGAACAACATCAAACCCGGTGATATAAAGACCTATGACGATTTCATGAAAATACCTTTCACCGTCAAAGACGATACCGTTAAGGATCCACGGTCTTTCATTTTGCAGCCATCCATCGCGGGACAGGAGTCTGCTTACGATACGGCTCATCTCAGCAGAAGTAAAATGATTCAATATATGGTAAAGACTCTGGGGGCCAAATACACCAGGGATAAGTACGGTCCTAAGAGATCGTTCAAGGAGAAAGTGAGGCAGACCGCTTTGGCGGAATGGTACCCCATCCACTTCCAGGCCAGCGGCGGCACTACCGGTTTATCAAGCACAACCGTCTATACCTACCACGAGCTGATGCCCGGTGGCGCATTTCCCAATGCCGCCGGAAGCTACAATTTCGTCAAAAACGTCGGCCCGGGCAAGAGATTTTTAAACATAATGCCCGGAGTGCCACACCTCGGCTACTACCAGTCATTTCTCGGCACTTTACTGGGCGGATATAGCGTCTTCAATACCTTCGGGGGAGCAGGTATACCTACGGAGAGACAGGTAGAAATTGCCGCCAAGGGTGGTTTTGATGCTGTGGTGGGAATCACCTCATATATCTATTACTGGCTTGATATTGCCCATAAGCTCATCAAAGAGGGCAAAGTGCCGCCTATCACGTCGTTTAATACCTGCTTTGCCGCAGGCGAGCCTATGAATGCAGACTATTCAAAGCGATTGAAGGATATGTTCGCCAATATAGGATGCCCAAACGTTGACATCATCGAGGTCTATGGGTCCACCGAGTTAAAGCTGGCTTTCTATGAGTGTATTTCCGGTTCCAAGCCGCACGTTTCACCGGATTACTTCTTCATTGAATGTCTCGATCCCGAAACCAAAAATCCGGTGAAAGAGGGTGAGCCCGGCGTGCTTGTTTTTTCTCATATCGGCTGGAGAGGGACGGTCTTCCTGAGATACTGGACGGGCGATCTGCTACAGGGTGGTATAACATGGAACGAGTGTGCCCATTGCGGATTAACTATCCCGCGGCTGAATACTCCTATTGTAAGGGCGGGGAGGGATTTCACCAAGATCAAGGGTGCAAGGGTCCCTTACCTGAAGCTGCAAGATTCCGTCCGAAATGTACCGGGGGTGGATCTGTTTCATATTCTTATAACCAAAGCGCAACTGGATGATCCTTTATCCCGGGACATTGTGAAAGTGTATGTATCCAAGGCCGAGAACATGTCTGAGGAGAGAATAAGGGAGGAGATCACCAAGAGTATGAAGATGGACACCGAGATCTCACCCAGCGAGATCATTCTCGAAGATTATGATTCTATAAAAAACAGGCTTTTCGCAAGGACGGGAATCAAGGCCGACTGGGTGACCGACGAGAGGAAGTCAGTTTAGACTACCAGGGCGGCAATAGTCCACTTGCCCTAAAAGGATATGGTATTTGTGGCACGCAACAAAGCGCACCCTTTAGGAAAGGGATATGTCCAGGTTTATACGGGAAACTGCAAGGGCAAAACTACTGCCGCCCTGGGATTAGCTTTCAGAGCTATGGGCTGTGGTTTAAAGACATACATCGGACAATTTATGAAGGGACAACAATATGGTGAACTTGAAGCAGCCAAATTAGTCAAACCGCATATCACATTGAGCAATATGGCAAGGGAGGTTTCATCCATATTAAGAATCCTCAGGGCAGGAAGATGTCAGGATGGCATAAGAAGGGTTGGCTAAAGCGCGAAAAGGATTAATTTATCAGGCAAAGGCCAAAAAGGCGTGCGTCAAAGCCGGTTTAAGGGGCAAGGGAGCCAAAGCTTCGCTTCTTCTCAATCTGGGTGGGGATGATAATGCCGCCCAGGAAAAAGAAGCCCGTGACCAACATTAAAACGCCGATGTTATAATTGGAAATTACCACAGATAAATCAAAATACATTGGAGTAAGGGGAGGAAAAATTGATGGCAAAGTTGACTGATGCAATGAAGGCAGTGATAACAGGCCAGCAGGCCTGGGTGGCAACGTCCGGCGTGGACGGCAGGGCAAGCCTAGCCATTAAGGGCAGCGCCAAGATTCTCGACGATGAGCACCTGGCCTATTTTGAGATGTTTGGCAACCGCACCTGGGCCAATATCCAACGCAACCCATGGGTGGCCATCGCGGTGGCCGACTCCAGCAAGTTTAAAGGCTACAGGTTTGAAGGCAAAGCGGAGATAATCACCTCCGGCCCCCTCTATGATGAAGCCATCAAGCTGGGCGAACTCATAAAGCTACCGGCGCCCCCCAAGGCTGCCATTAAAGTAAAAATCGAAGAGATCTACGATATCTCGGCGAGGGCGGGTGGCAGGAAAGTAGCCTGAGCTTATTTATACGACCAGCTCAGATTGAATATAAACGCCGCCCTGAAAACGAATTTGCATCATAGGAGAGGCTAACTATGTCAACCGTTGAGGGATTCTGTAAAAAGCAGGCTTTTAGTGAGGACAGGGGTCAAAGCCGACTGGGTGACCGACGAGAGGAAGTCAGTATAGACTGCGGGGACAGTGATAGTCCATATTGTCAACGGATATAGTATTTGTGGCACACGATAAATCGCACCCTTTAGGGAAGGGGTATGTCCAGATTTATACAGGAAACTGCAAGGGTAAAACTACTGCTGCCCTTGGGTTAGCTTTCAGGGCTATGGGCCATGGTTTAAAGACATACATCGGACAATTTATGAAGGGACAACAATATGGTGAACTTGAAGCAGCCAGATTAGTCAAACTCTATATAACAATTGAGCAATATGGCAAAGAAGGATACATCCAGGTTAAGAATCCTCCGGAGCACGAAGATGTCCTGATGGCTCAAGAGGGGTTGGCTAAAGCGCGAACAGCAATGCTGGCAGGTATATACGACATTATCATTTTTGATGAAATTATCACAGCCCACTATTTCCACCTTGTTTCTCTCGATAATATGCTGGATTTGATAAAGAATAAACCTGATAACGTGGAGATTGTCTTGACCGGGCGGTATGCGCCGCAGAAACTTATTGATGCGGCCGACCTTGTAACGGAGATGTCGGAGATCAAGCATTATTATGCAAAGGGAGTCACCGGTCGTAATGGAATTGAGCGCTGATCATTATACAAAACTTGTTTAGGAGCAGAATATTAGGTTGTTAAATTACACCCCTATTTGTCGGAAGACAATGCTGCAAATAAGACTTGTATATGGCATTTTATGTACAATTAGGTATGCATTTTTCAGCGGGTGTTAATCTTGAGACAGACAAGTTTCGATGACGATAGTATCTATATTGTGAAAAAAGAGAGTTTGGCTCCTCGGGTAGGATTCGAACCTACGACCTAGCGGTTAACAG